>NZ_JAFCUB010000002.1:0-249983 GCF_049896325.1 Caulobacter sp. DWP3-1-3b2 | reverse complement strand
CGTCTCCTGTCTTGAGGAGGACGTGGCCGACCCACGCTCCTCTTCAGACAGGAGAACCCTGCTGCTCATCTTCCCCGAACGAACACCCATCCCGCGCTAGCGGGTTAGTACTTTGGCGCAACTCAGCTGCGCTTTCGTAGGGCGCGGGTGAAAATCTCGCCGCTTTCGACAAAACCCGTGGCGAGACAGAATGTGTGCAGATCCCCGGGCTCGGTCGGCGCGTGAAGCACAAGCTCGCCGCACCCCGCGGAGCGGGCGGCCTGGGAGACTGCCTTGAGAAGCAGGCGGGCGACCCCGTTTCGACGCCGGTCTGGATCGACGAGGAGGGCGGAGATCCACCCCACCTTCAGGTCGGCCGTGAGAACCGAATGCCAATGCACCGCGATGACACCCGACGGCGGACCCCATTCGTCGGCGATGAGCAAGGCCCCAGGTTGGTCCTGCATGGCGCTCAGGCGCGAGGCAAGTTTGTCCCGGGCGATGGTCAGGCCCGCTGTTTTGAGCAGTTCAACCAATCCGTCCACGTCGCCATTGTCGGCGGCTCGAATAGACAGGCCATGGCGGCTCGACATGGCGGTTGCGTCTCCTGGTCGCGCGGGGTTGCGGTCCTGGCCGCTCACGCGCAAGCCATAGAACGCCTGTCTGGCTGTTGGAAGCGCGCCAGGGTTCTGGTTTGGCGGCAACGCCGCGGGCCCACATCGATTTTGTGGAGGTCGTGAGCGGAGGTTTGCCGCTCAGGCGAAGCGCTCGATCAAAAAGCGCGCGCCGAGCTGGAGACCCGGCTCGTCGATGCTGTGGCCCAGACCTGGCGAGACGTGGGATGCGACCTCGAAGTCCAGGCCTTTGAGCTGGACGTCGGCCTGATGCAGGGCTTCGACGGGTAGGACCTCGTCGCGGTCGCCGTGGACCAGAAGGATCGGTGGCTGGGTCACGACCTCGGCGGCCAGGGCGTCGGGGTCGGCCAGCATGCCCGAGAAGCCGATGATGCCGGCCAGGGTCCTGGTCCGGCGCGGTCCGATGTGCAGCGCCATCATCGTGCCTTGGCTGAAGCCGACCAGCGCCAGCTTGTCTTCGCTGAGGCTGTGGGCGGCGAGCTGGGCGTCGATATAGGCGTTCAGGGCTGGGGCCGAGACGCGCACGCCCGCCGCGCGCGCCTGCGGCGCCAGGCTGGTCAGGGGCCACCATTGACGGCCATAGGGCACGCCGTCGCAGGGCTGGGGCGCGTCGGGCGCGAGGAACAGCGTGTCGGGCAGGGCCGAGGCCCAGTGGGGCGCAAGGTCGATGAGGTCCGCGCCGTTAGAGCCGTAGCCATGCAGGAAGATCACCAGCGACTTGGCCGGGCCGCCGGAGGCGGGCGCCGCGCGGGGACCATCGTGCGTGGGAATCTGGGTCATGGTGGTTCCTGATCGGTTTGGCGGCTGGGCGCTCTTTATAGCCGCGTGGATTTCGGCGCGCCTAGACTTGAACAGAGCGTCGTCGGATCGTTTTGCGACCTTCGTCGGCGGCGTGAACCTGCCGATCGCCTGTCTTTGTACGCCACGGTACGACCGGCCGATTTGGCTGTTGAGATCGGCCGGGTCTAGGTCTTCTTACTCGTCCCCGTAAGCAACGGGGACCCGCCGTGGACCTTTCCGAAACCAAAGCCGGACTTGAGCGCAGCCGCCAGATGCTGCGCACCGCCCTGGGCCCCAGGCTGCTGGGGTTGCTGGAGGATCCGGGCGTGGCCGAGGTCATGCTCAATCCCGACGGCCGCGTCTGGATCGACCGCTTCAATGTCGGCCTGGTCGACGCCGGGTTGACCATTGGTGCGGCCGCCGCCGAGCGAATCTTGCGGCTGGTGGCCCATCACGTGGCCGCCGAGATCCATGCGGATCGGCCGCGGCTCTCGGCTGAGCTCCCCGGCACGGATGAGCGCTTCGAGGGCCTGTTGCCGCCCCTGGTGGCCGCCCCGACCTTCTCCATCCGCAAGCCCGCCAGCCTGGTGTTCTCGCTCGGCGACTATGTCCGCGCCGGCGTGATGACCGAGCGGGAAGGGCGGGTGCTGGCCGCTGCCGTCGCTGATCGGGCCAACATCCTGGTCGCTGGCCCGACCTCCAGCGGCAAGACCACTCTGGTCAACGCCCTGCTGGCCGAGGTGGCCAAGACCGGCGACCGGGTGATCCTCGCCGAGGACCTGCGCGAGCTGCAGTGCGCGGCCCCGAATCAGGTGGCCCTGCGCACGCGCGACGGGGTGGCGAGCCTGTCGGACCTGGTGCGTTCGTCCCTGCGCTTGCGGCCCGATCGCATTATCATCGGCGAGGTGCGCGGGGCCGAGGCCCTGGACCTCATCAAGGCCTGGGGAACAGGCCACCCCGGCGGGGTTGGCACGCTTCACGCCGGCTCGCCGCTGGGCGCGCTCCTGCGGCTGGAGCAGTTGATCCAGGAAGCCGTGGTCACCGTGCCACGCGCCCTGATCGCCGAAACCATCGACCTGATCGCGGTCCTTTCCGGGCGAGGGCGACAGCGTCGCCTGGCGGACCTCGCGCGTCTGGACGGCCTGGCGTCCGACGGCGCCTACCAGCTCAGCCCTGCCTGAGATCCCGCCCCTAAAACCCCGGAGTTTTCCATTGTTCCACCGACATCGCGCGGCGGCTTCGCCGCACGCAAACCCTCACCCGCGCCCGCTGCTCAGCGGCTTGATGCTGGCCTCGCTCCTCGTGGCCGGCAGCGCCCAGGCCGCCGGCTCGTCCATGCCCTGGGAAGAGCCGCTGCAGCGCATCCTCGAGTCGATCGAGGGATCCGTCGCCAAGATCATCGCAGTGATCATCATCATCGTCACCGGCCTGACCCTGGCCTTCGGCGAGACCTCCGGCGGCTCGCGCAAGCTGATCCAGATCGTCTTTGGGCTCAGCATCGCGTTTGCCGCGTCCAGCTTCTTCCTGTCGTTCTTTTCGTTCGGCGCAAGCCCAGGCCTATCCGGTCAGCGCCTTTCCCGATCCGGTCTCGGCCTTGGTCGACGAGGAGCGCAAGGCCGCCTTCGTCCAGACCGGCGATCACTTCGAGAGCCGCTACTTCCTGACCCTGACCTATCTGCCGCCGGCCGATCGCCGAGGTCGCAATGAGAGTCTGTTCGTTGAGGGCCGAGCCCGGGCGGGGCTCGATTGGCGCGCCGAGCTGGCCGGCTTCGTTGATCGCTCCGATCGCCTTCTGGCCCTGCTGGATGGCCTGATGCCCAAGGCCGACTGGCTGACTGACGCCGCGACCTTGAGTTTCCTGCACGGGGCGGTCTCCACCACCCGCTAGGCGGTGGGTGTTCCCACGACGCCCATGCACCTGAACGCCCGGCCGGCGACGGAGGCCCTGACGGGCGGGCTCTAGCCGCGCCTGGGCCTCTTGTACCTGCGGGTCCTGACCCTGACCGGCTTCCCGTCCGCAACGGCCCCGGGCCTGCTCGACGAGCTCAATCGCCTGGGCATGACCTATCGCTGGACCACCCGGGCGATCTGCCTGGACAAGACCGATGCGGCCAGCCTGCTGGGCAAGATCCGGCGTCAGTGGTTCGCCAAGCGCAAGTCGGTGCTGGTCCTGCTGCGCGAGGCGCTGACCCAGGAGCCGTCGCCGCTCGTCGATAACGACGCGGCCAACAAGGCCGCCGACGCCGATCTGGCCCTGCAGGACCTTGGCGGCGACGCGGTGGCCTATGCCTATGTCACCGCCAGCCTGGTGGTCTGGGACGAGGACGCAGGATTAGCCGCCACCAAGCTGGCCCTTGCCGAGAAGGTCATCCAGGGCCGCGACTTCACCGTCATCCGTGAGAGCGTCAACGCCGTGGAGGCCTGGCTGGGTACCATCCCGGGTCATGCCTATGCCAATGTCCGCCAGCCGCCGCTCTCGACCCTAAACCTTGCCCACATCGCCCCGATGTCGGCGGTCTGGGCCGGGCCTGCGCGCAACGCCCATCTGGATGGCCCGCCTCTACTGATCGCCAAGACGGCCGGCTCGACCCCGTTTTGGTTGAGCCTGCATGTCGGCGACGTCGGCCACACCCTGATCGTCGGGCCGACCGGAGCGGGCAAGAGCGTGCTGCTGGCCCTGCAGTTTCGGCGCTACCCGCAAGCCCGGGTCTTCGCCTTCGACTTCGGCGCCTCCAGCCGGGCGGCCGTGCTGGGCATGGGCGGGGAGTTCCACGACCTCTCCGGCGACGGCGGGCCGGCCCTGACCCTGCAGCCCCTGGCGCGCATCGACGAGCCCGACGAGCGGGGTTGGGCGGCCGGCTGGCTCGCTGCGGTTTTGGCGCGGGAGGGCGTGGCCATCACCCCGGCCGTGCGCGACCACCTCTGGGCGGCGCTGGCGAGCCTGGCCAGCGCGCCGGTCGCCGAGCGCACCCTGACAGGCCTGGTGGCCCTGTTGTCGAACCAGACGCTCAAGGCCGCGCTCGGGCCCTTCATCCTGAGCGGACCGTTCGGCCGGTTGCTTGACGGCGCGGGCGAGGCGTTCGGGAAAGCCAGCGTCCAGGTCTTCGAGACCGAAGGCCTGGCGCGCGGCGCGGCTGCCCCGGCGGTCCTGGCCTATCTCTTTCACCGCATCGGACGGCGGCTGGACGGTCGGCCGACCCTGATTCTGATCGATGAAGGCTGGCTGGCGCTCGACGACCCGGCCTTCGGCGCCCAGCTGCGCGAGTGGCTTAAGACCCTGCGCAAGAAGAACGCATCGGTGATCTTCGCCACCCAGTCGCTGGCCGATGTCGTCGAAAGTCCAATCGCCGCCTCGATCGTCGAGAGCTGCCCGACCCGGATCTTCCTGCCCAACCCGCGCGCCCTGGAGCCGCAAGGGGCGGCGGCCTATGCCCGGTTCGGATTGAACGATCGGCAGATCGAGATCCTCGCCCGGGCCACGCCGACCCGCGACTACTACCTGCAATCGCGGGTCGGCGACCGCCTGTTCGACCTGGGTTTGGGGCCCGTGGCCCTGGCCTTTTGCGCAGCCTCCTCCAAGGCCGACCAAGCCGCGATCGGCGAGGTCTGGCCGCCCATGGCCCCGAAGGCTTCGCCGCCGCCTGGCTGCGTCGCCGGCGCTTGCCCTGGGCCGCCGGACTGCTGGTCGGCTCCTCGGCGGACGCCACGCGCGCGCCCCGTCACCTTCCAACCCCCTCATCGGAGATGCTGTCATGACCCTGACCCGACGCCGTCTGGCGGCGGCGCTTCTGGCCGGCCCGGCCCTGGCCGGTCGCCCACGACGAGGTCCATGTTTTCTGGTCGCGCTAGGCGCCGGGCAGGAGGTACATGAGCGCCCAGGCGGCCGCGCCGACGATCAGCGCCACGGCGAGCAGGCTGGCCCAACCGGCGGGGGTCAGCAGGCGGGCGGTGGGGCGAAGGCGAGGGGGCATGGAGAGAACCTAGAGCAGGGCGGAACGGCGCGCTAGCCGATCAGCGCCAGTTGGGGCAGGCGCTCGGCCGGCGCGGCTTGGAAATTGGACACCGTCACCCCGACCAGGCGGACGCCCTTGGGCCAGGGCAGGACCGAGCCGATCAGGTCGCGGCCCAGGCGGCGCAGGTGCTCGCGGTCCGCCACCGGGCCGGGCGCCGAGCGGCTGCGGGTCGCTTGCTGGAAATCGGCGAACTTGATCTTCACCGTCACCGTGCGGCCAAACGCCTGGGCGGTCTCGCACCAGCCCCAGACCTTGTCGGCCAAGGCCAGGACCTCCGCCTCGATGGCGGCCGGGTCGGTCAGGTCGGTCTCGAAGGTGGTCTCCGAGCCCGATGACTTGCGCACTCGCTCGCCATTGACCGGGCGATGGTCCTCGCCGCGCGCTATGGCGTGGTACCAAGGCCCAGACTTACCGAAATGCTGCTGCAGGAAGGTCAGCGACTGGCGGTTCAGGTCCTCGCCGGTGTGGATACCCAGGCGCTTCATCTTAGCTTCGGTCACCGCGCCGACGCCATAAAAGCGGCCGATCGGCAGGGTCTGGACAAAGGCTTCGCCCTTGCCCGGCGCGACCACGAACTGGCCGTTGGGTTTTCGCTGGTCGGAGGCCAGCTTGGCCAGGAATTTGTTGTAAGAAATCCCCGCCGAGGCCGTCAGGCCCGTGGCCTCCAGGATGCGGGCGCGGATTTCCTTGGCCGTGTCGGTGGCGGTGGCCAGGCCCGCGCGATTGGCGGTGACATCCAGATAGGCTTCGTCCAGCGATAGCGGTTCGATCAGGTCGGCATAATCGGCGAAGATCTCGTGGATCTGGCGCGACACGGCCTTGTAGACCTCGAACCTGGGCGGCACGAACACCAGCTGCGGACATTGGCGCAGCGCCGTGGTCGAGGGCATGGCCGAACGCACCCCAAATTGGCGCGCCTCGTAGCTAGCGGCGGCCACCACCCCGCGTCGCGCTCCATGGCCAACGGCAAGGGGGCGGCCCTTCAGGCTGGGATCGTCGCGCTGTTCCACCGACGCATAGAACGCGTCCATGTCGATATGGATGATCTTGCGCGGGAACTTGGTCATGACGACCCCGACCCTAGCAGAGCTAGAACGGAACAGGAACTGTTCGCTGCTTGAGTCTGGCTTTACCCCGGTTCGCCGGCCATCATGTGGAAGAGCGCCAATTATCGATTGAAGCCGTCGTAATGGGCGTCCGAAAAAGATGCGAAAGTCAGCAAATTTGGGCGACTATAACGCGAATTTTATGTCAAAAAGTCTAAGTTAAAACAAGGGTTTAGCGCGATCCAAAATGACGTAATCGGTGACGGCGTTTAACGAAACGTACAGTAGGAAAAGTGGGTCAAAATAGCCGCTTGGCTGAACCGTTGATGATTGAATGGGAATGACGGGGCGTCGTTTCTAGGCTGATCCGGCCGCTGGCTTTGCGTTCGCTGTAGCGATCAACCAGGTAGTCGGCACGGTCTCGGGTCAGCAGCGTGAATTTCACCAGCTCCTCCATCACGTCGACGACGCGATCGTAATAGGCGGAAGGCTTCATGCGGTCGTTATCGTCGAATTCCTTGTAGGCCATCGCGACCGACGACTGGTTGGGGATGGTGATCATCCGCATCCAGCGACCCAGCAGGCGCAGGGTGTTGACCGCGTTGAACGACTGTGAGCCCCCGCTGACTTGCATGACGGCCAGGGTGCGGCCCTGGGTCGGCCTCACGCTGCCGATCTCCAGCGGGATCCAATCGATCTGGGCTTTCATGATCCCGCTGATGGCGCCGTGGCGTTCCGGGCTGCACCAGACCTGGCCCTCGGACCATAGCGACAGCGCCCGAAGCTCCTGGACCTTGGGATGGTCCGGACCCGTCGCGTCGGGGAGCGGCAGGTCGCGCGGATCGAAGATCCTGGTCTCGCACCCCAGCAGTTGCAGAATGCGCGCCGCCTCCTCGACCAGCAGCCGGCTGAACGAGCGTTCGCGGAGTGACCCATAGAGCAGCAGGATCCGAGGCGCATGAGCCGCGGGCGCCTTTGGCTCAAGCTGGCCCTGCGTTGGCGCGGTGAGAAATTGCGACTGGAGCGCGGGCAGGTCGGTCATGATTTCCAAATTCCTCGAACTGTCTTGGCTTCGTCACACGTTTCCATTAAATTAGAAATATGGAATCTAAGGTCGCCGTCGCAAGTCTCTCCGCACTCGGCCACGAAGGCCGGTTGGCGATCTTCCGTCTGCTCGTCAAGGCTGGCGACCTGGGCGTTTCGGCCGGCGAGATCGCGCGCCAGCTTTCGATGATCCCCAACTCCCTGTCGGCCAATCTCAATGTTCTGAGCCATGCCGGACTGATCGTGTCTCGCCGCGATGGCCGCTCGATCATCTATTCGGCCGCCTACGGCGCGATGACCGGCCTGCTGGGCTTCCTGATGGAAGACTGCTGCGGCGGCAATCCCGAGATTTGCGCGCCCCTGAACGAAATCGTCGCCCGGGCCGCCGAGTGCGATGGGACCTGCCTTGTCGAATTGGAGACAGCATGACCGCCACCCAAGCTGACGTGAAGCACGTCCTGTTTCTCTGCACCCACAATTCGGCGCGATCGGTTCTGGCCGAGTCGATCATGAACCGGGTCGGAGCTGAGCGTTTCAAGGCCTATTCGGCCGGATCGATGCCCAGCGGCACGATCAATCCCTACGCCATCAACCTGCTCAAGCACCTCAACTACAAAACCGACACCCTGCGCTCCAAGGCCTGGGATGAGTTCGCCAAGGCGGGCAACCCCGACGCGCCGGATCTCGATTTCGTGTTCACCGTTTGCGACAACGCCGCCGGGGAGGTTTGCCCGATTTGGCCCGGCCAGCCGATGAGCGCCCACTGGGGCATTCCTGATCCGTCAGCGGCCGTCGGAACCGAGGCTGAGATCGCCTTGGCCTTTGCTGAAGCCTATCGCCAACTCAACAGCCGCATCACCCTGTTCTGCGCGCTGCCGATGGCGTCGATCGACAAGATGTCGCTGCAAAAGCGGCTCGACGAAATCGGCAAGTCCAGGGCGCCCGACGAGCCTGCCGCCTAACGCTCTTCCTCCGACCAAGGCTGCTTCATGTCTATTTTCGAACGCTACCTCACCGTTTGGGTGGGGCTGTGCATCATCGTGGGCGTCGCCCTTGGCCACTTCTTCGCGCCGGTCTTCCACGGGATCGCCGCGCTTGAGGTCGCCCAGGTCAACCTGCCGATGGCCGGCCTGATCTGGCTGATGATCATCCCCATGCTGATCAAGGTCGATTTCGCCGCCCTGGGCGAGGTCAAGAACCACTGGCGCGGGATCGGCGTGACCCTGTTTATCAACTGGGTGGTCAAGCCGTTCGGCATGGCGGCGCTGGGCTGGGTGTTCATCGCCCATGTCTTCCGCCCCTACCTCCCGGCCGACCAGATCAACAGCTATATGGCCGGCCTGATCCTGCTGGCGGCGGCTCCTTGCACGGCCATGGTGTTCGTCTGGAGCAATCTGACCGACGGCGAGCCCCACTTCACGCTCAGCCAGGTGGCGCTCAATGACACCATCATGGTCG
Source organism: Caulobacter sp. DWP3-1-3b2 (assembly GCF_049896325.1). Lineage (NCBI taxonomy): Bacteria > Pseudomonadati > Pseudomonadota > Alphaproteobacteria > Caulobacterales > Caulobacteraceae > Caulobacter > Caulobacter sp. DWP3-1-3b2. The sequence continues at coordinate 241,028 of NZ_JAFCUB010000002.1, read as the reverse complement.
TGGCCTTCGCGCCCATCGTCGGCCTGCTCCTGGGCCTGTCAGCCATCACCGTGCCGTGGTCGACCCTGACCCTGTCGGTCGGGCTCTACATCCTCGTGCCGGTGATCGCCGCTCAATTGATCCGGAAGGCGCTGCTGTCGTCCGGCGGTCAGGCCGCGCTGGACGCCTTGATGTCCAATCTGCAGCCGCTGTCGATGATCGCCTTGCTGGCGACGCTGGTCCTGCTGTTTGGCTTCCAGGGCGACCAGATCCTCAAGCAGCCACTAATCATCGCCATCCTTGCCGTGCCGATCCTGATCCAAGTCTATTTCAACTCTGGCCTGGCCTACATTCTCAACCGCCTGACTGGCGAAGCCCACTGCGTCGCGGGCCCGTCGGCCCTGATCGGCGCCAGCAACTTCTTCGAGCTGGCCGTGGCCGCCGCGATCTCGATCTTTGGTTTCCAGTCCGGGGCTGCGCTAGCCACTGTGGTCGGGGTTCTGATCGAGGTCCCGGTTATGCTGTCAATCGTCGCGATCGTGAACGCCAGCAAGCCTTGGTACGAGCGCGGCGCCGCAGTTCGCAAGCTCTCGCTAGGCCGTAAACCCCTTTCTTCCTCTTCGCACCGGTGACCCATGAGCGACGCTGACTTTCCTGTGGTGATCTTTCACAATCCCGCTTGTGGTACGTCTCGCAACGTCGTCGAGATGGTCCGCTCCGCCGGCTACGAGCCCAAGATCGTAGAATATCTGCAAGCCGGCTGGACCCACGATCAACTGCGCGAACTGGCCGGCGAAGCCGGCCTGACCTTCCGCCAGTTGATGCGCGAAAAGGGCACGCCAGCCGCCGAACTTGGCCTGCTGGGGGACGGCGTCAGCGAGGATGCGATCCTCGACGCCATGGTCACAACGCCAGTTCTCGTTAATCGCCCGCTGGTGGTCACGTCCAAGGGCGTGAAGCTGTGTCGGCCGTCCGAAGTCGTCTTCGATCTGCTCGATCGCAAGCCCGACAGCTTCACCAAAGAAGACGGTGAAGTCGTTTCCCTGACCGCCAACCCCCAAGACTGATCAGGAACATCCCGATGAAAATCTTGCTAGGCGTCGTCGCCGCCGCAGCCCTTCTGATCGGCGCCTCGACCGCCTAGGCCGTCCGGGACACGGTTTGGGCGGTGGGATCCTCGACCGTCTATCCGCTCTCCATCACCGTGGCAGAAGCTTTCCACAAGAAGACCGGCTAGAAGCCGCCGCGCATCGAGAGCCTGTGCGCCGGCGGCGGCTTCTAGCGCTTTTGCGCCGGGACCGGCGACAAATTCCCTGACATCGCCAGCGCCTCGCGCCCGATGACCAAAGCCGAGTTCGCCGCCTGTCAGGCGGCCGGGGTGAAAGGCATCGTCGAACTGAAGATCGGCCTGGACGGCATCGTGGTCGCCACCGACGACAAGTCGCCCGACTACGCCTTCAAGCTTGAACACCTATACTTGGCACTTTCCGCCAACGTGCTGCGCGGCGGCGACCTCGTGAAAAACCCCTACAAGCAATGGAACGAGGTCGGCGCCGAACTGCCGGCCAGCAAGATCATCGTCTATGGTCCGCCCGCCAGCTCGGGTACTCGCGACGCCTGGGTGGACCTGGCCATCGAGCCGGGGGCCCGCAAGTTTCCGACCAACGAGGCGCCGCGCGCTCAGGATCCGGCGGCCTTCAAGGCCAAGGTCGATCCGATGCTGTCGGACGGCGGCTGGGTCGACGCCGGCGAGAACGACGAGGATATCGTCGGCCTGATCGAAAAGATCCCCGGCACGCTGGGGGGGGCTATTCGTTCCTTGACGAGCACAAGCGGCAACTGAAGGCCGCCTCCATCAATGGCGTCAAACCCACCCCGCAAACCATCATCGACGGGTTCTACCCCTGTCTCGCCCGCTCTACATCTACGTCAAGAAGGCTAATGTCGGCGTGACGGCGTGACGGCGTGCCTGCGGGAATTCGTGGCCGGGTTCGTCTCCGACGCCGCCATCGGGCGTGGAGGGTATCTGCAAGGCCACGGCTTGGCGCCGCAGCCGCGGCCCAGCAACAGGCCGCCAAGACGACCGCGATCAAGCTGACGCCGATGGCGGCTTCGTCCAAATAGCATCGCCATCGGCATCGGCATCGGCATTGGCTGGCGTCGCGGACGGCTCGACGCCCGCGACGCCAGGCTGGGGCAACCGGACAATGACCAGCAAGGGGCTACGCCCGCTGTCGGATCTGGAGCGGGAAAGCCTCGCCCGGGTCAATCGCCTACTATCTGGCGCTTTCACCCTTGAGAACGCCGAAGACCTCCTGCGCAGTCTGCCGCGCGCCGCGCATGACGCCCACCAGTGTCGCCGAGGCAAAGCCCGTCCATTCGCCATAACCGACCAGCCAGAGCCTTGGCTCGAGAACCGACCGCGTACCTTGGACGTCGATCTTGCCTTCCGTGTTGACGACTCCCAGCGAGTTCAAGTGTTTCAGAGCCGGCCGAAACCCGGTGCACCAAATTACCGCATCAACCGTACTCTCGCTCCCATCCTCCCAAAGGACGCCGGTCGCGACGAACCTGGTGAATGGGCGCACGGCATGGAGCACGCCACGACCGCGCGCTGCTTGAACCGCCGGGATCATCACGATGTCGCCCAGGCCACCAGGTGGCGGACCTTCCGGCCCTGTCCCTCCCTGAGCCTTCCAACGTTGGGTGGCGCGCTCAAATAGAACCCGCCCGTCGACATCGTCAGGCAGAAAGCTTGGAGGTTGCTGTGTCACCCAGGTCGTCCCGGCCACTTGCGAAACCTCGGCTAGGATTTGGGCTCCGCTATTGCCGCCGCCGACGACCAGAACGGCTTGGCCGGCAAATGGCTCGGGGCCTTGATAATGGGCCGAATGGACCTGACGGCCCCGGAATTGGTCACGGCCTTGGTAGTCGGGGATATGGGGCGCACGCCAGGTGCCGGTGGTGCTGATCACGGCGCCGGCGCGCCAGGTCCCCTTGTCTGTCGCCACCTCCATGCCGTCAGAATTCGCGGTCACGTTCAGGACCTCGACCGGACGTTCGATTCGCAAGCCGTACCGAGCCTCGTAGCGACTCAGATAATCGATGACCTCCTCGCGGCTGGGATAGGCGTCCCCGGTGGGCGCCATCGGCCAGCCCGGGAGTGAACTCCATTGCCCCGGGGAAAAGAGACGCAAGGAGGGCCAAGCGTGACGCCATGCGCCGCCAGCCGCCGGTTCGCCGTCGAGAATGACGAAGGACAGGTTGGTGCGGCGAAGAAAGTAAGCCGTCGCCAAGGCTGATTGGCCACCGCCGATGATCGCGACATCGCGGGTCCGAGTTTCATTGGCGACCATCTCATCACCTCCGGGCAGCTTCGATCGAGGGCACTATCGCTGCTGGGGCGAGGCCCTCGACGCGTTCGGCGGCTTAAAAGCTCATTGAGGACCCTCTGTCCGCTGGATCGTCCAACGCTCGACGACGGTGAGGACCTCGCGATGGCCCGGTGGGGTCGCATAGTCCACCAGGGTGATGATTTGAGGTTGGGCTTCCAGCAGAACGACGCTGTTGGCGCCAGGGTGCGGTGTGAACCCGGACTCGGGTGGTAGGGCCTGGATCGTCTTGTTCAGGCGTTCGATCAGTTCGAAGTCGCGAACTTCGGTGGCATGGGCGGACATCGACAGGCTGTAGGGACCCGCCGCGCCGCCGCCGATGGCGATCGACACCCGCGGGTCTCGGGTAATGTTGGCGAACTTCTGGCTGCCGGTGGCGACCACGAAATAGAGCGCGTGCTCGCGCCGGAAATAGTTCACCAGCGTGACCTGGGGCCAACCGTCGGGCCGGTTCGTCGCCAGGGCCATCAGATGGCGACTGTCGAGGACAGAGAGGATGCGCGCCTGAAGGTTGGCTTCATCGGCGCTCTGCGGGATCTGACTTGAAGGCGGGGGCGTAAGGGGCATTGCTGTCTTCCTTTTCTAGCGGCTGAGATGGGTCATCAAGTTGAGCGGCTTGGCAGGCGCGCGCCCAGGGTTCGGACCAAGCCAAACCAGCCGCCACTGGCGAACCCGACCAGCAGGGCGCTGGCCAACAGGCCCGGTGAGGGCGGCGCGACCTTGAAGATGGCGTCCAGGGTCGGCACAGCGAAGATCAGGGCCAGGAAGCCCGCTGCGGCCGAGGTGATCAGCCAGTAGATCTTGCGATGCGGCGCGAACAGACGCCCCCCTGACGACGAGGCGTCGGCCAAGGCCAGCGTGAGGTTGCCGGCGACAAGCGTCAGGAAGGCCGCGCCTCTGGCCTGCTCCTCCCCTTGATGGCCGAGCGACCAGAGATAGACACCCAACACCCCGGCCAGGACGCCGGCGCCCTGCAACATGGCCAGGCCAAGTTGCCTGGGGCCAAATAGCGGCTCATCACGCGGTCTGGGCGGCTGCTTCATCGCGCCGGCGCCGCCCGGTTCGGCCTCGAACACCATGGCGCAGACCGGATCGATGACCAGTTCCAGAAACACGACGTGCATGGGGTAGAGCAGGGGCGGCAGACCCATGACGATCGGGATCAGCGCCACCCCGGCGATGGGAACGTGGATGGCGGTGATATAGACCAGCGCCTTGCGCAGGTTGGCGAAGATCCGTCGGCCCAATCGGACGCCACCGACGATCGAGGCAAAGCTGTCGTCGAGAATGACGAGGTCGGCGGCCTCGCGGGCCACATCGGTGCCCCTCTGACCCATGGCGATGCCGATATGCGCCGCTTCGAGGGCCGGCGCGTCATTGACGCCGTCGCCGGTCATGGCGACGACCTGGCCGCCGGCCTTGAGAGCCTGGACGATGCGAAACTTCTGCTCGGGCATGATGCGGGCGAAGACCCGGGTCCGGCCAAGGCGCTCCGCCAGGGCGGCGTCGTCCAGGGCGGCGATCTCGTCGCCGAGCAAGACGCCGCCAGAGACATCCAGGCCCGCCGCCTTGGCGATGGCCAGGGCGGTGGCGGGATGATCGCCGGTGATCATCAGCACGGAGATCCCGGCTTCTCGCGCCTCTCTCAGGGCCGCGGGCACGTCTGGACGGACGGGATCGAGGAAACCGACAAGCCCAGCAAATGCGAACGGCGCCTCCACGGGGTCATCCGGGAAGGGGGTCTTCGTCTGGCAGGAGGCCACGCCCAGGACACGCAGACCCTGGACGGCGAACTCTTCGACAAGGGAAGTCAAGCGCTCGGCCTGGTCATCGGGCAAGCGGCAAAGCCTGAAGATCGCCTCGGGCGCGCCCTTGGCGGCGGCCTGCCACTCACCTCCGGGCGCTGACCAGACCTGGATCATGGCCATCATTTCGGGGCGAAGCGGCCAGGTCCTGGCGGGCTCACTCGCGGTAACGGGCGAGACCGTGTCGCGTGGCGTCAGGAGCGCTCGAACGGCCTTGTCCATTGGATCGACCGGGCGAACGGCGCAGGCCAGTCCGGCAATCTCCAGCAGTTGCTCCGCGCCGCCGCCAGGCGCTGTATCCGGTTCAACGAGGCAGTCGCCGTCTTCCGTCCACAGGCGCGCGACCCGCATCTTGTTTTGGGTGAGGGTGCCGGTCTTGTCGACGCAGAGAAAGGAGGCGCCGCCCAGCGCCTCGATCGCGGCGCTACGACGGACCAGCACCTTTTGCCTGGCCAGCCGCCCGGCGCCCAGCGCCAGGAAGACGGCCAGCACCATCGGGAATTCCTCGGGGATCAGGGCGATGGCGACAGTGATCCCGGCCAGCATGCCCCCGACCCAGTCCTGGCGCAGCAGACCGTAGGCAAGGGTGACGAGGCCGCAAAAGGCGATGGCCGCCAGGCCAAGCAGCGTGACCAGGCGTCCGGCCGTTTTTTGCAGCGGCGTAGGCTCATGGACGATGGCCGCCAGCGACACCCCGATCTTGCCCAGCGCCGTTCTGGGACCGGTCTTGCCGATCCGGGCCACGGCCTGGCCGCGAACCACCAAGGTGCCGGAGAACAGATAGGGTCCCGTCTCGGCGCCGGGCTGGGTGCCGGCATCGGCCGTTTCACCGTCCGTCAGCGGACGTTTTGAAACCGGTGCGGACTCGCCCGTCAACGCGGACTCGTCGACGCTCAGGACGTCGCCGGCCACCAGCGCGCCGTCGGCGGGCAGGCGCTCGCCTTCGCCAACCAACACGATGTCGCCGGGGACCAGGTCACGCGCGGCCAGGCGCGCTTCTACCCCATCGCGGATTACCCGGGCGTGCGGTTGCGAGAGATCACGCAGCGCCGAAAGGGCGCGCTCGCTACGGGCTTCCTGCAGGACCACCAAGCCGATGGTGGCTAAGGCCCCGGCCATCAGGAATAAGCCCTCGCCCAGGTCTCCGAGCACCAGATAGAGGCCGGCGGCGCCGATCAGCAGCAGGAACATCGGCTCACGCAGGGTGTCGAGGATGATCCGCGCCAGCCCTCGGGCCGAGGCTTGCGGCAGGGCGTTGGGACCAAATTCGGACAGGCGCTGGGCGACCTCGGTCTTGGTCAGTCCCCTCAGGACGTCGCGTGCCATAGTGCAGATCCGATCCGCCGGCGCTCGCCGGTCTTGGAGGTCAGTGCGACAGAAGGACGGGGCAGCCTGGACGCGCCAGCATGTGCTGGGTGGCGCCGCCCAGCAGGAATTCCTGGGTGCGGGAATGGCCGTAGGCGCCCATGACCAGCAGGTTCGGCGCCGTCCCATCGAGATATCGGTCAAAGGCCGGTCCGATCGCTTCGCCGCCGGCATCCACCTCGTCCAGCGTGGTGTTGACCCCATGAGCAGCCAGATGACGCTGCGCCTGGGCGCCGGTCGTCGATAGGACGCCAGGCTTCTCGTTCAAGACGGTCAGGATCCGCACATGCTTGGCGCGGACCAGGATCGGCAGGGCGTCCGCCAGGGCTCGGGCGGCGTTGCGGCTGCCGTCCCAGGCGACCACAACCTCCTTTGGGCCTTGGGTCAGCGCCGCCGCCGTACCCGGTCGGAAGGTCAGAATCGGTCGTCCGGACTCGAAGATCACACTTTGCGCGATGTCGAGCTGACCGTTGGGGCCATCGACCAATGGCAACAGGCAAAGATCATAGGTCCTGGCGACCCTGGCGACCTTGCCGGCGACATCATAGTGATTTGCTTTGGCGGAGATGGCGTCCTTGTAGACCCCCGCGTCCCTCGCCCGGCCGATAAAATGCCCCAACACGTCCTGACAGGCTTGGCTGCTGCGCGACTCCTCGGCGGCGGCCATGGCGCTCAGCCCGATCAGGTAGTCGGCCAGGCGATTGCTATGAACGGCGATCTCGATCTCGAAGGCCAGGCCGGTGACCTTGTCGCCAAGGCTGGCGGCCAACAGGACGGCTTCCTCGATCACGGCCTCCGGCGTGGGCGTCGGATAGGTGTCGATATGCAGCAACAGGTCACGGAAGGCCATCTCGACAACTCCGGATTTTGGTGGGATCAAAGGTGTCATCGGGCGGCGCGCGTGCCCGTCGGCCGATATCGACGACAGCGGAACGTTGGGAGAGAGCAGGTCACGGGGCTTGCCTAGGATCAGAGGCCAAGGGAATGAGCTCGGCGATGACCGGTCGCCCAAGGCCAAGGTCATAACGTTCACCCTCGACCCAGAGCACCATCGCCCCGCCGGATTCCAGGGTCGCCTCCAGCCGACACGTCCTGCGGTCGATCTTGATCCTGACTTGGCGACCGCGCCATTGGACGGGGAAGGTCAGGCTGAGCCAGGCGTCGGGCAGTCGCGGTTCCAATGACAGGCCGTCGTCGCGCAGGCTCAGGCCCGCCAACCCGAGCACGGCGATCATCCAGACCCCGCCCTGGGCGGCGGTGTGGATGCCGCCGGCGATAGCCACATGGGTGTCGCCCAGATCTATGGCGGAGGACTGCAACAAATAGGACAACGCCTTGTCGAGCTGTCCCAGGCGAGCGGCGACCAAGCCATGCAAGGCCCGACTAAGCGAACTGCCGTGACCGCATCGCGCCTCGTAATAGGCGAAGTTTGCGCGTGTGGCTTGCGGCGTGAACTCGTCCGGTAGCAGCGCCAGCAGGGCTACCACGTCGGCCTGTTTGATCACCTGGGACCGGGCGGTGCGATCGCGACCCAGCACGGTATCCATCGGCACGGACCGCCCGGCATAGGCGGCCAGGTCGATGTCTTCCAGATCGAGAAAGCCCTTGAACTGTGCGGTCAGGCCCGTCGCCAGGTCCTCGCCCGTAGCCATCGTTTCGGCGACACGGGACCAGTCGGTCATCTCGACCCGCGTCAAGCCAAGCCGACCCGAGAGCGCCGTCCACGCCGCTGGCCACCGCGCGGAGAAACAGGCCGCGACCTCCAGGGCCCGGCGGATGTTCCAGCGTGCCATGAGGTTGGTGTAGGCGTTGTCATCAACGCCTACGTGATACTCGTCAGGCCCGATCACGCGCCGGATGTGATGCACACCGTCTGTGTCCGGAGCGGCGCGGCTGGCCCAGAAGCGTGCAGTCTCCAGTAGAATCTCCGCGCCCGCTTCGCGCAGGAACGCCTCATCGTCGGTCGTCCGCCAATATTGCCAGACCGCGTAGGCGACGTCGGCGCTTATGTGCTGTTCCTGCTCGCCGGTGAGGATATCGAGGACCTGACGATCGGGACCGACCCACTGGTCTGGGGTCGTTTCCGCGCCGGTGTCGGCTGACTCCCAGGCATATAGGGCCCCGCGCCAGCCCATGGCCGCCGCCTTGGCGCGCGCGCCTTCCAGGGTGTGGAAGCGGTACATCAACAGAGCCCTCGCCGCGCTTGGCCAGGTGAAGGTGTAGAAGGGCAGCAGGAATATCTCGGTGTCCCAGAAGGTATGACCCAGATAGTCCTCTCCGGTCAGGGCCCGCGCGCCGATGGACACGTGCTCGTCCTCCGGGTCGGCCGCGCCGTTCAGGTGATGCAGGGCGAACCGCAGGGCCTGCTGAGCGGCCGGGTCGCCGTCAATTTGCACGTCGCTTGATGTCCAGCGCTCGGCCCAGGCGGCGGCATGGTCCGCGATCAAGCCCGCAAAGCCGCGCCGGACGGCTCGGGCCAGGATCGACGGGGCCGCCTTGACAACATCGACGTCTAAGTCGGCGGCGTCCGTGCGGACAAAAGCAACGATGCGCTCGAAATCGATCTGCTGCCCCGGACTGGCCTTCCACGTCCAGCGCCGATGGAAGGGACTCAAGACTTCGCCCGCCAGCGTTTCGCCATCGATCAACACGGACGCCGTCGAGGCGATCGCCAGTCGCTTTGCCGAACGCCGCGTGCGCCAAACGCCCAGATCCCGCTCCAGGGTTTCGGGGATGAGCCCCAGGTCGAGGCCCTCGAAGTCGGCCTCCAGCGTCAGGTCACTCTCGCCGTCATCGACGCGGAGACGCAGCCCCTGAAGCCCGATCTGTCTTTGGCTCAGCGACACCAGGCGCAGCGACCGCACACCCAGGCGCAAGCCCCTAGCCTCGACGGAGTGGCAATCGCTCGATACAAGGCCGCGCCTCATGTCGAGCGTCATGCTGTGCTCGGAGATCGCCTCGGGATCGTGGGCGAGGAGTCCCGCAGCGGTCGCGAGCTGAACCCGTAGCCAATCGGGACCGGGCGCCAGGGCCGAAACCGACCCTTGCGCCGAGGCGGTGTCGAACAGGCCCGCGACATAGGTGCGGCTTGGCGCGACCCGGCCTCCGCCGCGATTCAGGGCCGGAGCGCCCCTGACACCCAGAAAGCCATTGCTGATCGCCAAGCGTGTCTCGCGGCTGCTCTGGCGCAGCGGGTCGCAGCCCGCCTCCGTCCATAACCAAGTGGGATCGGCTGTCGGCGCGAACGGGTCGGTCATCGCTCAACGTCCGTTCCTGCCAGGCGAAGGCCAAGTCGGCCCTGCTTAAGGCTGCGCAGGCTTATTTCATCGAGGCTGGAGACCACCAGATCGGCTCCGGCCGCGCGCAGCGGCGCCGCATCGTTCAATCGCGCGACGCCCAGCGCGGTCATGCCCGCGGCACGCGCCGCCATGATCCCGGACGTCGCGTCCTCGATGACCAGACAACGATGGGGGTCAATGCCGAGTTCCGCTGCGGCCAGGCTGAAAATCTCGGGGTCCGGCTTTCCCCGGGCCAGGTCACGGCCACAAATCTCGGCGGCAAAAAAGTCAGCGAGGCGGCGGCCGCCCGTCAAGGTGATCACCCGCAACATGGCGCTCGCGTTCTTGGAGGCCGAGGCGACCGCCATGGGAAAGCCAAGGCTCGCCAAAGCCGCCACCAATCTTAGGGCGTCAGGAAAGGCGCGCACGCCGCCCTTTGCGATCAGGGCTTCGAGGCGGGTCTGCTTGGCTTTGGCATAGGCGCCCGCCTGGATTTCCCAGTTGGCCACCCCCAAGGCCTCAAGCGCGGCCCGCGCCCCATCCTGGCGCGACTTTCCAGCGACCTTGGCTTGATAGAGCCCCGTCGTGAATTGCGCCGAATCGCCGAATCCGGTCAGCGCCTCACGCCAGGCCCGCTCGTGAGGCGACGCCAGCAGCACACCATCGACGTCAAAAATGACGGCGGCCAGCGTGCTGGGTTCGCGCTGGGTGATGGGGCCGGGGGCAAGTCCCTGGACTTCAGGCGGGGGAACCATAAGGTCCTTCAGGCCGCCGCCAGGCAGGCCTGCCGGGTGTGTTGCAAGACCCGAAAGCGGCGGGCTCCGTCGAACACCACCAAACCTTCGGCCTGAATCTGGGTGACCATCCGCGACACGGTTTCGATCGTCAGGCCCAGATAATCGGCAATGTCCTGGCGGCTCATGGACAACTGGGTCCATGCGCCACGCGCTGGAGCGCCTATCTCGAACAGGAAACCCGACACGCGCTCGAAAGCGCTCTTGCGGGTGAGAAGCATCATGTGATCTTCGGCGCGCTGAAGTTCGAGCCCCGTGGCTAGCCAACTCATACGCTCAACGCGGACCCCGTCTTCGCCATGGTATTTGAGCGCCGAGCGCTCGATGACGAGCACCTTCGCCGCATCCAAGGCTTCGGCCGAGGATCGGTGCTGGCCTCCGATCTCAAGGCCAAAGAAGTCGCCGGGGAAGTAGAAGCCGCCCACTTGCCGGCGGCCGTCTTCCAGCAGGCGGGTCCGGCGCACCGAACCCACCAGAACCCGGTAGAGCAGATCGGCGTCTTCCTCCTGAGCATAGATCTCCTCGCCCGCCTCGAAGCGCAGATGCGCGCCGATGGCCTCGAAAGAATCTTGCGGGGCGCATCCGGCGATCGAGATCGGCGCGCGATCAGGCGTGAGGGTGCAGAAGGTCATCCGGCGTCTCCAGGAACGCCATCATGGATATGGCGTCGCGGGGAGCGGTGACATTGGTGACAATACTTAGAGCGCCGCCGCCGCTAGAGCATTTTTCGAGCGAAGTGGTTCCGGTTCGCGTGAAGAAAAATGCGTCAAAACAGAAGATTAGAGCTCACGGCCTGACGCAGTCAGGTCGGGAAATGCTCTAGCGCCGGTTAGACGGCCAAGACCGAAGCGCGAACCCGCTGGAGAAGGTCGTCGGCGGCGTCCTGGCGCATGGGGGCGACGATGCCGCCCAGGTGCTCATGTCCCAGGACCCGAAGGCCCGTCACCGCCGCCAAATGTAGATCGAACACGCTCATCAGGGCATTGAGGGCGCCGGTGGAGTCGATCCAATGTTCCGGCGCGCCGGAGGTCGAGAAGGTCATCAGGGTCTTGCCGACCAGCAAGGGATCGCCGCCGTGGGATCCAGGCTGGTAGCCAAAACCCATGCTGAACACCCGATCGATATAGCCCTTGAGAATGGCTGGCGGCGCGTTGAACCAGAAGGGGTAGACGAACACGAAATGCTCGACGTCAGCCAGGAGAGCACGTTCGGCGATGATGTCGGGCGCCATGGTCCAGCCTTGCGGCGTCGGGAGCTCGCCGGTCTTGAGGCGAGGATCGAAGTCCATCGCATAAAGATCCCGCAGCACGACCTCCGCGCCCGACGCCTCGATCGTCTCAACAGAGGTGCGGCTGACCGCGGCGCAGAAGCTTGACGGCTTGGGGTGGGCGAGGATGACGGCGGTCTTCATGACGACTTCCTAGGAGGTGGACGGGCTGCTGGCGCCATCGCTAGCGGCAATTGGGCGCCTCGCCTTGATCCGGATCATGCGCCTTCGAGATCGGATGGCATGCACCTACGGGAAATTGCGGATGTCGGCGGCGATCAGGGTGAACGACAACGAGCCGTGCCGCTGCGGGAGATCTCCATGCTCAGTTCACAATCGGACTTTGAGTTCGCCGAAAGTTCTCATCGCGAAACGATTCACGACCTGCGCAATCTTTTCACGGTCATCGTCTCCGCGCGACGTCTGCTGGGCAGGGACCGCACCTCCCAGCGGGGTGAGGATCTGTTGGCCGCCATTGAAGACGCGGCCTTTCGCGGAAGCCAGCTGACGACGAACCTCTTGGCGAGGGACGGGCAGGAGGCGGCTCCGCTCACGCGCGCGGAATAGCGCGGAGCCCTTCCCGGCTCAGCCGCCTGGCATGAGCGAGGCGGGCAGGGTGAGCCTGCGCTCCACGATGCGCAGCGCCGGCTCGTCGGGCAGGCGCGGACCGTGAAGCCCATCTCGCATTCCAGGCGGATCGCCCGATCACTGTCAGCGCTCTCGATCGATTCCACGACCTTCGCGCCCCGGGCGCGCGTGTAATGCAGGACATGGTCGAGCAGGGTCCAGCCCAGACCCTTGCTCTTCAGGTCCGAGCGCACCGAAAGGACGACCTCGGCGCGCTCCGGATCGGCTCCGGTGGCGAGCATCGCCATAGCGATCACCGTCTGCCCGTCCTCAGCAAAGGCCAGGAAGGTGATCGTGCGGCAATAGTCCACCTGGGTCATCATCGCCAGGCGGCCATCATCGGCGGCGCACAGGCTGCTGAGGAACCGGAGCGCAGGTCCTCGGGCGTCAGATCGGCGAAGAACGTGGCGATCGCCGGCTCGTCGTCGGGGCGAACCGGGCGAACGTGGAGGGCCAGGCCAGAGCGGGTCTTCAGATCGGCTGCCCAGTCAATGGCGCCGGCGCGATGACCATGCGTGTGCCTTGGCTGGCGTGCGCCGTTATGACGATCCGGGCGTCGAGCGCCAGGACGCCTTGGGCGTCGACCAGCAGGGGGTTGATGTCGAGCTCCAGGATATCGGGCAGGTCGACGGCGATCGCCGACAGCGCCTCCAGCACGGCGATCAAGCCCGACACATCGGCGGGCAGCTCATCGCGATAGCCCGCCAGGAGCCGCGATATACGGGTCCGGTCGATCATGGCGCGCGCCAGGGCGTCATCGAGTGGCGGCAGGCCGAGCGCCTTGTCGTTCAGGACCTCGACGGCCTTGCCGCCAGCCCCGACCATGATCACGGGGCCGAAGGTGGCGTCGTCGGCGATCCCGACGATCATCTCGTGGCTTCCCGCGCGGACGACCATGGTTTCGACGGCGAAGCCCTTGATGTCGAACTCCGGATGCTCCCAGCCGATCCGCTCCGCCATGGCCCGTGCCGCCGCGACGGCCTCGTCGGCGTCGGCGAGGTCTAGAACCACGCCGCCGACGTCCGACTTGTGACTGATCCGTGGGGAGATGATCTTGACGGCGTAGGGCGCTTTGAGCCCTTCACAGGCCTGGCCGACATCGTCGGCGGTGGCGGCGAACCGGGTCGGGACCACGGGAACCCCGTAGGCTGCGAGCAGCGCCTTGGCCTCGACCTCGCTGAGCAGGGTGCGGCCTTCGACACGCGCCGAGGCGATCAACGCCTGGGCCGCAGTCTGGTCGCCGACCCCCTCGACACGACCGGTCGCAGCGTCCGTCAAGCTCGCGCGGGCGCGTTGCGCGGCGACGAGGTAGCCGAACCCGCGGATCGCGGCGTCCGGCGTGTCGGACAGCGGGATCCTGGCCGCCGCGAAGATCGGGCCGACGGCCTCTCGATTGGTGTCGCCTAACCAGCAGGCCAGGATCGGCTTGAGCGATCGGCGCGCCGGCGCCTGCGTAAGGCCGGCGATCAGGTCCCTGGCGATTTCGTCAGGGGAGGAGAGGGCGGTCGGGCAGTTGATCACCAGGACCGCATCGACCCCGGCGTCCTCAAGCACGATATCGAGCGCCGCGCGATAGCGGCCGGCATGGGCGTCGCCCATTACATCAATCGGATGGCCATGCGACCAGCCTTCGGGAAGCGCGAGGTCGAGTTTTGAAAGCGTCTCCGGAGACAGATCGGCCAGTCTCGCGCCGGTGGAGGTCATGGCGTCGAGCGCCAGGATGCCCGCCCCACCGCCGTTGGTGACGATCGCCAGGCGGGAACCGGGAATCGCCGATCGCGACGACAGGGCCGTGGCGGCGTCGAGCAGGCCGCTCAGCGTCTCGACCATGACGATGCCCGCGCGCTCGAACGCGACGGCATGGACGTCGTAAGCCCCGGCCAAGGCGCCGGTATGGGAAAGCGCCGCCTTGCCGGCGGCCGCGGTTCGTCCTGCCTTCAAGGCGATCACCGGCTTGATTCGCGTCGCCGCTCGCGCCGCCGACATGAACTTGGCGGTGTTGGTCACGCCCTCGACGTACATCAGGATGGCGTCGGTGTGCGGGTCGGCGGCGAACAGGTCGATGAGGTCGCCCAGGTCCGCCTCGGCCATGTCTCCCACCGAAACGATCCCCGAAAAGCCGATATCCCGCGTCGAGGCCCAATCGACGATGCCGCTGATCAGGGCCCCGCTCTGGGAGATCAAGGCTAGGCGTCCGGGCGCGGCCGCGCCGCGCGCGAAGGAGGCGTTGAGCCGCGCCGGCGGAACCAGGAGGCCCAGGCCGTTTGGGCCGATGATCCGCAAGCCCGACGGCTTGGCCGCCGCCAGCATCGCTGCGCGCAATCCATTGGCGTGAGTGATTCCCGAAGAAATCACGACCGCCACCTTCACGCCCCGCGCGCCAAGTTGAGCGATGACCTCAGGCACGGCAGGTCCTGGCGTGATCACCACGGCCAGATCGGGAACCGAGGCAAGACCCGCGATACTGGCCGACCACAGGGCGCCGGCAACTTTCACCCGACGTGGATTGACGATGTGAACGGCGCCGGCAAAGCCCCCCGCCATCAAGTTGGAGACCACAACCTGTCCCACCCCGCCTGGACGGTCCGACCCGCCGACAACGACCACGGAGTCCGGTGACAGCAGCTTGGAAAGGTTGTGCAGGGACATGGCGACCTCGGGCGGCGCACGCGGCGCGTGAAAGCCCAGGGACTTGGCTCAGGCGAGCGCGGTCCGGCTATCCGTAGAGTCCCTCAATCGACCGGCGAGGCCGGTTGTCGTTTGCGCCACGCTCACCAGACGGGCATGGTTGATATCTGGTGCGCGGTCCGGGGCGTCCTGTCCGCGTCGCGCTCCAGCGATGCCTGGCGGAGGGCCCATGCCAGACATCCGTCGCAGAACCCAGATCCTTGCGCAGGGCTACGGCGCCACGTTCGTTACGGTCCTGCTCGCGGCTCTGGTCGGTTGGGTTTTGCAAACCTGGTTCGGGCTTCGCTCGTCCTACCTCCTGTTCATGGTTCCGGTCGTCGCCGCCGCGGCGTTGGGCGGGGTCGGCGCCGGTGTATGCGCCGCTGTCCTGGGGTTGCTTGCGAGCTTGCTCATCAGTGGCGGCCTGTCGCCGCAAGGAGAAAGGTTGATCGAACCGATCAGCTTCGTGATCGCCGCCAGTGGCGTGATCTTTATCGGAAGCCGGATCGGGGGCTTCCGGCGGCGTGCCATCGCCAGCGAGCTGGGCGCCGAACACCGCGCCCAGGAAGCCGCCCGCGTGGCTCGCGAGCTCAATTTGCTAATCGACGGCGCAACGGAATACGCGATCTACATGCTCGATCCGCAAGGTCGCGTGATGATCTGGAACGCGGGCGCCGAGCGTCTAAAGGGGTGGGAGGAGGGCGAGGCCTTGGGCCTCGATCTGTCGACCTTTTATCCGGAGGACGCCCGGCAGGCCGGAAAGCCTCAAGCCGATCTGGCGCGCGCTCGGGCGCAAGGTAAGTTCGAGGAGGAAGATTGGCGGCTGCGCAAGGATGGGTCGGAGTTCCTGGCTCATGTCTCGATCACCGCGCTACTTGACGAGACCGGAGTCCTCCAGGGGTTCGCCAAAGTCCTGCGTGATATCACCGACCAGCGGGCCAGCGAGCAATCCTTGAGCGCGGGCGCCAACCATCTACGGTCCATCCTCGCGACCGTCCCGGACGCCATGATCGTCATCGACCAGAGTGGATCCATCCTGTCGTTCAGCGCCGCAGCGGAGCGTCTGTTTGGCAGTCCGGAAGCGCAGATGCTGGGCCTTAACATCCGATGTCTCATGCCGCAGCCGGATCGCGAGCGACATGACGGCTACCTTGAACGCTACGTCACGACCGGCGAGCGGCGTATCATCGGTATCGGTCGGGTGGTGGTCGGCATGCGGCGGGACGGATCCACCTTTCCCATGGAGTTGTCGGTCGGTGAGGCGGTCGGGGACGGGCAGAGGGTGTTCACCGGCTTCATCCGCGACCTCACCGAAAAACAGCGTACCCAAGCCCGACTAGAAGAGTTGCAGGCCGAACTCATCCATGTCGCCCGGGTCAGCGGCATGGGAGCCATGGCCTCGACCCTGGCCCACGAACTCAACCAGCCGATCACCGCCGTGACCAACTATGTCGAGGCGGTGCGTGATCTGCTCGCCACGCCTGATCTGAACGATATGCCGATGATCCGCGAAGCTTTGGCCGATGCCGCCGGCCAAGCCCTCCGGGCTGGCCACATCGTGAGACGTCTGCGTGATTTCGTCGCGAGAGGCGAGGTCGACAAGACTGCGGAAAATGTCGAGGCCCTGGTGCGTGAAGCCGCAGCCTTGGGCCTGATGGGCGCGCGAGAGAGTGACGTGGCCTTGGAGTTTTCCCTCGATCCGGCGATTGGCGCCGTCCTGGTGGATAAGGTGCAGATCCAGCAGGTACTGATCAATCTGGCGCGCAACGCCGCGGAAGCGATGGCGGATCGTCCCGATCGGCGACTGTGGCTGTGTAGTCGCCCGGACGGTGAGAACCTGGTGCGGATCACCGTCGCTGATAATGGACCTGGCGTCGCGCCGGCTGTCGCCGACGGACTGTTCACCGCCTTTGTCAGTACCAAGAGCGATGGCATGGGCCTGGGGCTGTCGATCTGTCGCACCATCGTCGAGGCCAATGGCGGCCGCATCTGGTTCGAGGCGCGTCCTGGCGGCGGCGCGCAGTTTCACTTCACGCTGGTCAGAGCAGAGCTGGAGCCTGGCGATGGCCGATAGGCGAATGATCCACATCGTCGATGACGACGAGGCAATCCGGCGCTCGGCCGGTTTCATGCTCAAGACATCGGGCTATGCGGTGACGACCTTCGCGTCGGGTGTCGCCTTCCTGAGCGCCGCCAAGACCGTCGAGCCGGGGTGCGTGCTTCTGGACGTCCGCATGCCGGACCTGGACGGCCTGGAGGTGCAACGCCAGTTGGCCGAACGGGGTGTCTCGATGCCGATCGTCGTGCTCACCGGCCATGGCGACGTGTCCATTGCCGTGCGGGCGATCAAGGCCGGCGCGGTCGACTTCATCGAAAAGCCGTTCGAGAAGATCGTCTTGTTGAGCGCCATCGTGGCGGCGTTCGAGCGGCTCGACGACGCCAACGGACGCTCGGCCCGCGCCACCGACGCCGCAGTGGCCATCGCGGCCTTGACGGGGCGCGAGCAGGACGTCCTCGGAGGCCTGGCTCAGGGCCTGCCCAACAAGACCATCGCCTTCGATCTTGGCATCTCGCCCAGGACGGTCGAGGTGCATCGCGCCAATCTGATGACCAAGCTGCAGGTCAACAGTCTGTCCGAAGCCCTGCGGATCGCTTTCGCAGCGGGGCTTCAGGATGGGCAGCCTAGGACCAATACGTAACGACGGCCCGGTAATGCCGTGCGACATGGTGCCCAAGCGTCACCTTTGTCAGGCCGCGTCCGACAGGCCCTAAAATGAACCGCGATTTGATCCCGTCCGAGCAAAGTCGCCCCCAGGTGTTGCTGGTCGAGGATGACCACGGGGTTCGACGCTCTCTTCAATTGCTCTTGCGCGGCCGGGGCCTGGATGTCCGCGCCTACGCCTCAGGGGCGGCGCTGCTCGCCGACCCTCGTGCGCTATCGGCCGCCTGTCTGGTGGCCGACTACAAGATGCCGGAGCTGAGCGGGTTCGACGTTCTGAGGGGACTGCTTGATCTGGGTTGGACGGGCCAGGCGCTGCTGATCACCGGTTTTCATACCGCCGAACTCGTGGCGCGCGCTCACCAGGCGGGGTTCAGCGGTGTGGTCGAAAAGCCGCTGGTGGACAGCGTTCTGGTCGAGGCCGTGGAGCGACTGACCCGGGTCCCCCTCGATCCGGCGACCTAAGTAATAGTCCCAAATGCGCTCGCCGCGCCGGGTCGATATCCAAGGTGTGGATACACGCCGACCGGCTCTTGCTTGGTCCTGCGCCTTTGGAGATACGCCATGGACAAGACCATGAAGGCCGCCTCCGTGCGGTCGTTCGGCCAGCCGCTGGTCATCGAGGAGGTGAAGATCCCCAATCCCGGCCGTGGCCAGGTCCTGGTGAAGATCGCCGCCTGCGGGGTTTGTCACACCGACCTTCACGCGGCGCATGGCGATTGGCCGATCAAGCCGTCTCCGCCATTCATCCCCGGTCACGAAGGGGTGGGAACCGTGGTGGCGGTCGGCGAGGGCGTCGAGCACGTTAAGGAAGGCGACAGGGTCGGCGTGCCCTGGCTGTTCTCGGCTTGCGGCCACTGCGTCCATTGCCTGGGTGGCTGGGAAACGCTCTGCGAGGCCCAGCAGAACACCGGATATTCGGTGAATGGCGCATTCGCCGAATATGTCGTCGCCGACGCCGACTATCTGGGTCACTTGCCCGACAACATCAGCTTTCTTGAGATCGCGCCGATCCTCTGCGCCGGCGTCACCGTATACAAGGGCCTAAAGGTCACCGACGCCAAGCCGGGCGACTGGGTGGCGATCTCCGGGATCGGCGGCCTGGGCCACATGGCGGTCCAGTACGCCAAGGCCATGGGCTTCAAGGTCGCGGCCGTCGATATCGACGACGACAAGCTGAACCTGGCCAAGAGCCTGGGCGCGTCTGTCACCGTCAACGCCCGCAACACCGATCCGGGTCCGTTCCTGCAAAAGGAGATCGGCGGCGCCCAAGGCGTCCTGGTCACGGCGGTGTCGCCCACGGCGTTCGCCCAGGCGATGGGTATGGTCCGGCGCGGCGGAACGGTGGCGCTGAACGGCCTGCCCCCCGGCGATTTTCCCCTGTCGATCTTCGACACCGTGCTGCGCGGGATTACCGTCCGCGGCTCGATCGTCGGCACCCGCCTGGACCTCCAGGAGGCGCTGGCCTTCGCCGCCGACGGCCGGGTGAAGGCCATCGTTCACGCCGAGGGGCTTTCGAACATCAACAGCATCTTTGATCGTATGAGCCGTGGCGAGATCGAGGGCCGGGTGGTGCTCGATTTCCAGGATAACGCCTGATGAAGACGTTCAATGTCGCGACGCTGGCCACCGGCGTTCTGCTGGCCAGTCTGGTCGGAGCCTGCACGTTGGCCGGGGCCCAACCTCAACGGCCGCCGACCGGGATGTCTGGCGGCCAACGGATCGCGGAACGTAACTGCGGCGGCTGTCACGCGGTGGCGGCGGGCGACAGCAAGCTCGCCGATGCGCCGCCGTTCCGCACGCTGCATGATCGCTATCCGCCTGGCGGCCTCGACGTGATCCTGCAAGAGGGCATGTTGCGTCCCAGCCGCATGCCCGAGGAAGGCTCACCGCCGTCTCACCCGCGCATGCCGATGGCCGATCTCGACGATGACGAGGTCGCTCAGCTCAAAGCCTATCTGAGAAACCTCGATCCGCGCCCGCTGGCCATCCAACCGCCAAGCCGCTGAAGCTCGACGCCGGGCCAAGGCTTGCTGCACCGCTCAAGCAACTGAAGCTAGGTGGAGCGCATTGGAGATTTCATGAATTCGCACCCGATCCCTTCGCCCTCGACCGCCGTCAAGGATCCGGTTTGTGGCATGAGCGTCGATCCGGAAACCGCGCGCCACCATGTCGAGGCCCAGGGAGCAACGGTCTATTTCTGTTCAGCCGGGTGCCTGGGCAAGTTTGTCGCCGATCCAGGAGCCTACCAAGCCAAGCCCGAGCCCCCTCGGGCCACCGCATCCGGCGGGGCGCTCTACACCTGCCCGATGCACCCGCAAATCCGCCAGGTCGGTCCCGGCGTCTGTCCAATCTGCGGCATGGCTCTGGAGCCCGTGACGGTGACGGTCGACAGCGGCCCCAACCCCGAACTGGCCGACATGACCCGACGCTTCTGGGTTGGCCTGGCGCTCGCCCTGCCGGTCTTTGTCCTGGAGATGGGCGCTCACGTGATGGGCCATGGCCGATGGGTTCCGGCTCAGATCTCCAGCTGGATCCAGTTCGCCCTCTCGACCCCGGTGGTGCTGTGGGCCGGCTGGCCGTTCTTCACGCGCGGCTGGACATCGTTGGTGACGCGCAAGTTCAACATGTTCACCCTGATCGCCATGGGCGTGGGCGTGGCCTATGGCTACAGCCTGTTTGGCCTGTTCGCGCCCGGACTGTTCCCGCCCGCCATCCGCGACGCCATGGGCGGCGTGCCGGTCTATTTCGAAGCCGCTGCGGTGATCACCGTCCTGGTGCTGTTGGGCCAAGTGCTGGAATTGCGGGCCCGCGAGCGGACGTCGGGCGCGATCAAGGCCTTGCTGGACCTCGCGCCCAAGACCGCTCGGCGGATCAAGGCCGACGGATCGGACGAAGAGGTGACGCTGGACCTGGTGGCTGTGGGCGATCGTCTGCGCGTGCGCCCCGGCGAGAAGGTCCCCGTGGATGGAGAATTGACCGAAGGCCGGGTGTCGATTGACGAGTCGCTGGTCACCGGCGAGTCCATGCCTGTCACCAAGGAAGCGGGAGCCAAGGTGATCGCCGGCTCGATCAACAAGACCGGGTCCTTCGTCATGCGGGCCGAAAAGGTCGGTGCCGAGACCCTGCTGTCGCGCATCGTCCAGATGGTGGCGGAGGCTCAACGCAGCCGCGCTCCAATCCAGCGCATGGCCGACCAGGTCTCGGCATTGTTCGTGCCGGCGGTGATCGGCGCGGCGCTTCTCGCCGCCGTCGTCTGGGCGCTCGTCGGACCCGAGCCGCGTCTGGCCTATGCGCTCGTGGCGGCGGTGTCGGTGATGATCATTGCCTGCCCCTGCGCGCTGGGACTGGCGACGCCGATGTCGATCATGGTCGGGGTCGGCCGCGGCGCCCAGGTCGGCGTCCTGATCAAGAATGCCGAGGCGCTGGAGCGCTTCGAGAAGATCGACACCCTGGTGATCGACAAGACCGGCACCTTGACCGAGGGGCGACCGGCGGTGACGGCGATCAAGCCGGCCGCCGGCTTCGACGAGGTCGAATTGCTGCGCCTCGCCGCCAGTCTGGAGCGCGGCAGCGAGCACCCCCTGGCCGACGCCGTTCTGCGGGCCGCCAAGGATCGCCAGCTGACCCTTTCCGAAGCCTCGGAATTTGACTCGCCCGTCGGCAAGGGGGTCGTCGGTGTGGTCGATGGCAAGCATGTGACCCTGGGCGGCGCCCGCTTGATGGCCGAACAGGGCGTGGATCTTTCGTCGCTGGAGGCCATGGCCGACGCCTTGCGCAAGGATGGCGCGACGACGATCTTCGCGACGATCGACGGCAAGCTGGCCGGTGTCCTGGGGATCGCCGATCCGATCAAGGCCACGACGGCCGAGGCCATCCGCGCCTTGAAGGCCGACGGTGTGCGGTTGGTGATGATGACGGGCGACAACCGCACGACCGCCCTGGCCGTGGCCGCCAAGCTGGGCATCGACGAGGTCGAGGCCGAGGTGCTGCCGGAAGACAAGGCCAAGGTCGTGCAGAAGCTGCGCGCGCAGGGTCGGTCGGTCGCCATGGCGGGCGATGGCGTCAATGACGCGCCCGCCCTGGCCGCCGCCGAGGTGGGCATCGCCATGGGCGCAGGCGCCGACGTCGCTATCGAGAGCGCTGGGGTGACCCTGCTGCAGGGCGACCTGCAGGGCATCGTCCGGGCCCGGCGGCTATCGCGGGCCGTGATGCGCAATATTCGCCAGAACCTGATCTTCGCCTTCGCTTACAATGTCGCTGGCATTCCGATCGCGGCGGGCGTTCTCTATCCGACCCTCGGATGGCTGCTCTCGCCGGCCGTCGCCGCCCTGGCCATGGCCTTGTCTTCGGTCAGCGTAATCGGCAACGCCCTGCGACTCCGCACAGTGAAGCTCTGGGCATAGCGGGGTTGGGGGCTAATCGTCTCTCGGAGTTGCCGCCGTTGCTTTGGCTACAAGACACTTGGGTCGACGTCAGCCATGGGGCTTAATCGGCTCAGCGCCCCGCGCCACCGGAAGAGCAAGCACGGCCGTGAGCGTCAAAAGGGCTATTAATGCCCACGCTTCGTTGATTGCGCGGACCAGCGCGAGTTGTTGCACCATTGGCGCCAGGATCGCCACGGTGTCCGCGTCGGCGGGTCCTGGTCCGCGGGCGAGGAACAGGTCCAGGGGTATGCCTACGGCCTTTGCGGTTTCGACGTCGCCGGCCTCCAGCCGTCCGGCGATTGCCCGGCCGAGGATCGGCGCTCGGCTGTAGATCACCGTGTCGATCAGCGCCAAGCCAATCGCGCCGCCGAGGTTGCGCATCAGGTTGAAGAGACCACTGGCGTCCGGAACCCGCGACGCTTCCAAGTGCCCCAGAGCCAGACGGGTGGGCGGCAGCAGGCAGAACATGATCGCCACGCCGCGCAACACCTGCGGCCAGAGCATCTGCGAAAAATCGGTGTCGGCGGTCTGGAAAGCGCTGAGGCCAAGGCCAACGGCGAAGAGAAGAAACCCCGCGCCTGATAGCAGCCGCGCATCGACGCGGCGTTCCAGCGCCACGGCGATCGGCGCGGTGATTAGTTGGGCCATGCCCGTCACCAACATGATCTTGCCGATTTCGAAGGCGTCATGGCCGCGCACGAAGGCCAGGAAGACAGGCATAAGATAGACCGAACCGAACAGCCCAATACCCAGGACAAAGCTCAAGAGGCAGCCGATGGCGAAGTTGCGATCCTTGAAGGTCCGCAGGCCCACGATGGGATGACCCGCCCTGAGGGTGCGCCGCGTGAAGAACCCAGACGCCACCAGGCTGAAGGTCAGGAGGCTCACCACCAGCGGCGAAATCCACCCACGCTGCGGCGCCGCCTTGAGCGCCAGCTCCAAGGCCGCCAAGGCCAGCGCCATCAGCACAAGTGACAGGATGTCCAGGCGCCGGGCCTCCCCCGCCACCGGTCGTTCCACCGGCAGCAGCCAGGCAGCCAGCAAGGCGCAGATCAATCCCGGCCCGACATTGACGAGAAAGAGCCACCGCCACGAAAAGGTGTCGGTGACCCAGCCACCGACGATCGGGCCAATCGTGGGAGCCAGGACGGCCAATACGCCGGCGATGGTCGTGGCCACGGCCTGCCGGCGTTCAGGAAAGAGCAGAAATACCGCCGAGAACACCGCCGGGATCAGCGTGCCACCTGAAAATCCCTGTAGCACCCGCCAGGCGACGAGAGGCACGAAGCCAGTACTCATGGCGCAGCCCAGAGAGGCCAAACTGAACACGCCGATGGCAAGGACGAAAAGCCAGCGCATGGTCAGCAGGCGCGTCAGGAACCCGGTCAGTGGAATCGCGATCACTTCGGCGATCAGATAGGCCGTCTGGATCCAACTCATCTGGTCGGGCGCGATCGCCAGGGCCTGCTGAATGGTCGGCATCGAGGTAGCGACGATCTGGATGTCCAGGATCGCCATGAACATGCCGAGGCACATGATGGCGAAGCCGGCCCAGACCCTGGCCGGCACGCGGTCGTGTTTGAAGATATGGGGCAAGGCGAGCGTCCCGCAGCCGTGCCGGCCCCCCGGCGAGGCCGTGACGCGACGCTTGGCAAATGCGTTGGCGATGGATGACGTTCCGTCGTCCGGCGGCCAATACCACATGGGCGGAACCTTGAGCGCCGTCGACTGGTTAAGCTGATGACCACAAACCGACCGCGCGTCCGCCGCCGCGAGCGCCTGGTCGGAGTTGCATCATGCCAGCCCCCGTCGCCTTGCTGTCGCTGTCGACCGCGTCGCCGCCCCATCAGATGCCGCAGGTCCAGGTGGCCGAGGTCGCCCGGAGGCTTTTCGAAGGAAAATTTCCGCAGTTTGACCGGATGGCCAAGGTGTTTGAGACCGCCGGGATCAGCACGCGCCAGTCGATCTTGCCGATTGAATGGTACCTGCAACCGCGTTCCTGGCCAGAGCGGACTGCGGCCTATCTGCACGGCGCCGTCGAACTCTTCGTCGAGGCAGCTCAGACCGCGCTCGATGAGGCCAGATTGAAGGGGGCCGATGTCGACATCATCGTCACCGTCTCCTCGACGGGCATCGCCACGCCAAGCCTTGAAGCCCGCGCCATGGCGCGCGTCGGTTTTCGGCCCGACGCGGCGCGCGTTCCGGTGTTCGGCTTGGGATGCGCGGGCGGGGCCACCGGCCTGGCGCTGGCGAGCCGCCTGGCCAAGGCCACGCCGGGGGCAGTCGTGCTCCTGGTGATCGTCGAGCTTTGCACCTTGGCCTTCCGGCTCGAGGACCTGTCCAAGGCCGACATCGTGGCCACGGCGCTGTTTGGCGATGGCGCGGCCGCCGCTGTCCTGCGCTGTGACGAAGGCGGCTTTGCTCATGTGGAGGGCATGGCCGAGCACACTTGGCCGGGTACCCTGGACATCATGGGCTGGCGCGTCGATCCCCAGGGGCTGGGCGTGATCTTCGCCCGCGCCATCCCGCCGTTTGCCCGCGCCAATCTGCGGCCGGCCATGATTGAAATGCTCGCAAGCCAGAGACTGGGTCTGGAAGACGTCGATCGTTTCATTTGCCACCCGGGCGGCATGAAGGTGATCGACGCTATGGAGATGGCCCTGTCGATGGAGCAGGGATGCCTGGATCACGAACGTGCGGTGCTTCGCGACCACGGCAACATGTCGGCTCCGACGGTCCTCTATGTTCTTGATCAAGCGCGCCGCGCCGGCCTCCCGGGCAGGTCGGTCGTGACCGCCTTGGGCCCGGGCTTCACATCAAGCACCGTCACCTTGAGATCTGCGGCATGACGCTGTCGATCATCGTTCTCGGCCTGGTGACAGTCCAAAGACTGGGCGAACTCGTGCTCGCCAATCATAACACCCGCCGTTTGCTGGCCCGAGGCGCGGTGGAGACGGGGGCAGAGCACTATCCGCTCATCGTCATCCTGCATGCGGCATGGCTGGCAGGACTGTGGCTGCTGGCCTGGAACCGGCCGACCAACCTATTGTTGCTGGCGATCTTCATCGCGCTGCAATTGGCGCGGGTCTGGGTGATCGCGACCTTGGGCGATCGCTGGACGACGCGGATCATCACCTTGCCCGGGGCGGATCTCGTGCGAAGGGGGCCATACCGCTTCGTGTCTCATCCAAACTACGTGGTGGTCGCAGCCGAGATCGCCGTCCTGCCCCTGACTTTCGGCTTGCTCGGCTTCGCCGTCCTGTTCTCGTTTTTGAACGCCGCTGTCCTGTGGATACGCATTCGCAGCGAGGGTCGCGCGCTCGCGTCGGCGACCCAGGACCGGCCGCGCTCATAGCCGCGCGCAGGTGGCGCGAAGATCTGAGTGTCCTAGCCGCCGTGCTTGCGGACATAGGCCTCGAGATCGGCCTTGGCCTTGGTATTCTCGTCCACCGTGGCTTGGGCCAGCCTGCGGGCTTCGGGATCATCGCCGGTCTTCAGCACGCTTTGGCTCATGTCGATGGCGCCTTGGTGGTGAGCGATCATCACCTTGGCCCAAAGGACATCGATGTCGGGCGCGCGTGCCGACATCATGCCGCGGCTCATGCGCATGCCGTCCGATTTCAGCGCTTCAGCGCCGGCCTTGTCGCGGGGTGATTTCATCTGTGGTTGAGCGCCAGGGGTTGCGTGGCTGCTCATGGATTGGGCCATGGCCCAGTCGCAGCTCGCACTCAGCAAGGCCGCCGTCCCTAAAACGCCTAAGATCGCTCGCATTTTTTTTAAAACCCTGAAACCCAAGGACTGGCCTGCCGGAAGCGGCATTGTCGTCGTTGGTAAGAATTTAGAGCGCCAAGCCGATATTTGTTGCTTCGGCGGAGGGATTATCTCGACCTCGTCCAAGCCGGCGCTTCGACACGGGAGCAGCCGGTCAATTGCGGCGCCCCATAGGGCGCGCGCAAAATCCGGCCCAGACATTCCTATGGCAAGCCCTGGTCCGAGGTGTTGCTGATCTCCAGTCCCTGGAACGCCATAGCGCCGATGGCCGCCATCAGACGATCTGGCGTCAAATCCTCTATTTCGGGCACCCATTTGGCCAGCCAGATCAGCATGCCAAGCATCAGATTGACCACCAGCTGCGCCTCGCAGCGCATGATCGAGCCGTCCTCCATGCCATCGGTCAGGAAGCGCTCCAGGTGGCCTTTCAGGAGATCACCCCACTGGGTGATCTCGCGACTCTGATCGTCGTCGAGATAGGAAAACTCCCCATAATAGAGCTGGGGGCCGTTGCGCGCCGAGTCGCACAAAAGGACGTTGAAAAAGAAGCGCAGTTTTGCCGCGCCCGACCCGCTGGTCTGATCAGCTGAGGCCAGCAGCGCGGCAAACCGTTCCAGGGATTGGCGATGGCAGGCGAAAACCAAAGCCTGCTTGTTGGGAAAATAATAATAAAGCGCGCCTTCGCCTAGATCGAGCGTCGCGGCGATCTCCGCCATCGTGGTGTTGGCGTAGCCCTTAACATTGATGATTTCGATCGCGGCTCGAAGGATCGCGTCGCGCTTCTTGGCCGACTTGCGGCTGTTGGCCAGAGTCCGGGGCTGATCGCGGGCAGCGGGCTTCAAGGCGCTGAGCTTGTTCACGGAAGGCTATCCATCGGCCTTGGTTTAGCGGCCCAGCGAGGCCTGATGCAAGCAAACTTAAATTTTGAGCTTGTGTTGAATTATTGAGGTCTGCTTTAAATTAAGCCTGGATCGAAGGGCGTAGCATAACGCCACGGTCCGGGAGGAAACCCACGGACGCCCGCCACTCGTCGCGCCGTCGTCCGCGCAAAAGCCGATCAAGGCTGCAATCGAGGGAGGACTACCGTGAAGAAGCTTCAGTTTCTGGGCGTTTCATTGGCCGCGCTGATGGCCGCCAATACGGCGTGGGCTCAAGCTCCGGCGCCCGCTGCGCAAGCTGCGCCGCCCGCCCCGTCTGCATCAACGGTTGAGGAGATCATCGTCACAGCGACCAAGCGCGAGCAGACCTTGCAGGACGTGCCAATCTCGGTGGCCGTGACCGGTCAGCAGACCATTGAGCGGGCCCAGGTGCGCGACCTGATTGACCTGCAGTCGGTCGTACCTTCGCTGAAGGTTTCTCAGCTCAACGCCGTAAGTCAGACCAACTTCATCATTCGCGGTTTTGGCAACGGCAACGGTAATGACGGCATCGAAAGCTCGGTCGGGGTTTTCATCGACGGCGTCTATCGCTCCCGCTCGGGCTCGGCCCTGGACGACCTGCCTGAGGTCGCGCGCATCGAGGTGCTGCGTGGCCCGCAATCGACGCTGTTTGGCAAGAACGTCTCGGCCGGCGCGATCAGCATCGTGACGAAGCAGCCTTCGTTCGACTTCGGAGGCAAGGCCGAGGTCAGCCTCGGCAATTACAGCCTTCGCCAGTTCAAGGGCACGATCACCGGGCCTATCGCCAAGGATCTGGCCCTGCGCGTTTCGGGCAGCGTCAACAAGCGCGATGGCTACTCGCATAATCTGACCACAGACAACGACGTCAACAATCGCGATCGCTGGTCATTGCGCGGCGATCTCTTGTGGGAGCCCACAGACCAAACCTCGGTGCGGATCATCGCCGACTACAACAAGATCCACGAGGTCTGTTGCGCGGTGTCGTCGATCTATAACGGTCCCGCCACCCAATTCGTCGGCGCGCCCGCACCGTTCGGCCTTGGCAAACCGGTTGGCGATCCCTCGAAGGTCTTTTCCCGCGATATCATCTTCAACACCGATCCGGACAATCGCCTGACCGGCAAAGGGATTTCGGGGCAGGTCGATCAGGATCTAGGCTTCGCCGCCCTGACCTCGATCACCGCTTATCGCAAACAGACCACCCAATCAGTACAAGACGTCGACTTCACCGGCGCTGATTTGGCCAACAAGGCAGACGGCAACGACATCAAGACCTTCACCCAGGAACTACGCCTGGCGTCCAAGGGCGACGGGCCGTTCAGCTGGCTGATCGGCGGGTTCTACCAACACGAAAAACTCCAAACCGGCCGGACGATCAACTATGGGCGCGACATTCGCGCCTATGGCGATGGTCTAAGCGGCCAGGCGCCCGCGAGCCTGATCGGCGCCCTGCCGCCGGCCCTGCGGCCGGCCCTGACCGGCCGTTCGAACCTCTACGCCCTGGAGTTCCTGCAAAGCCTGGTCACCCCTTCCATCGTGCCCGGCAAGACCTATTTCCAGGCCGGCCAAGGCGTCGACGATGACTATGCGATGAAGCAGACCTCGTACTCGATCTTCGGCCAAGCTGACTACAAGGTCACCGACAAGCTGACGATCACCGGCGGGTTGGCCTATCTGAACGACGACAAGCAGGCCACCTCGGGTGTGGTGCTGCGCGATCCGTTCTCGGCCCTCAATCTGAACGCCGTGCCGCAGTTCATCGCCCTGGGCCTGCCAGGTAATATCTACGCGCCCCTGGGCGGCCTGCAGTTCTACTACGGCAACACCCCCAACCACGGGCCGGTCAACTTCCCCAACGCCGCAGAGTCCGGCCAGTTGAAGGGCGACAAGGTCACCTACGCGGTTCGCGCCGCCTACGACTTTGGCTGGATCAACGCCTATCTCAGCTATTCCACGGGCTGGAAGGCGGGGGCGTTCAACCTGTCGTCCGACAGCCGACCACCGAACGCCAATGGCGTCGGCCGCACGGCGGCTCCCGAGAATGTCAGCGTTTACGAGGCGGGGCTGAAGGCCAAGTTCCAAGGCGGCTACCTCAACCTCGCGGTCTTCGACCAGTCGATCAAGGGCTTCCAGTCCAACGCCTATACCGGGATCGGCTACAGCCTGGTCAATGCCGGCGAGGAGTCGGTCAAGGGCTTCGAGGTCGATAGCGCCTGGCGGCCGACCAGTTGGCTGGCCCTGACCGGCTCGGTCACCTATCTCGACCCCACCTATGACAGTTTCACGGGCGCAGCTTGCGTCAACTATGACACCACCCGTTGTCCGGTGAACCCGGCGACGGGCCTGCGGCCCAACTTCCGCGACCTGACCGGCGATCGGCCGGCCGGCATCGCCAACTGGAGCTATTCGACCTCCGCGACGCTTTCGCACGACTTGGGCCGAGGCTTCAGCGGCTACCTGCGGGCCGAATATGACCACACCAGCAAGACCCAGCTGACGGAGACCACGCCGCCCAACCTATCGACCTGGGGCCAGAACCTCGTCAACGCCAGCCTGGGCGTGGTTCACGCCGACAGCCAGGTGGAAGTCATGCTCTGGGCGCGCAACCTGACCAAGGACGACAGTCTGATCGCGACGTTCCCGACGGTCGCCCAGGACGGCAGCTACAGCGGCTATCCCAATGCCCCACGCACCTATGGCGTGACGGTGCGCAAGACGTTCTGACCTACCTCGGAACGCACCTGCCGCCCGGCTCATCCTTCCCGAGCTGGGCGGCTATTTTTCCCATTCCTCGACGGAACCAAGATGTCTGAGCCCGACGAAACGCCCCAAGCCAACGCGCCGGATATGGCCGCCCTGCGAGAGCGCTATCGCCAGGAAAAAGATCGGCGGGCCAGTGCGGGCGACCGCCGCTACCTAGACCTCAGCAGCGACCTTCCGCACCTGTTGGCCGACCCCTACGCCGCGCCTGTTGCGCGCGACCCCGTCGATGACTCGGTCGATGTGCTGGTGGTCGGCGGCGGCTTCGGCGGCCTGCTTTCGGCCGCGCGCTTGAAAGAGGCGGGCGTCGCCTCGGTGCGGATTGTCGAGGTCGCCTCCGATGTCGGCGGGACCTGGTACTGGAACCGCTATCCCGGCGCGGCGTGCGATATCGAGTCCTACATCTACTTCCCGCTCTTGGAAGAGACCGGCTACATGCCCGCCGAGCGCTACTCCAAGGCGCCGGAAATCCGGGCCCATACACAGCGCATCGCCAAGCATTTCGGTCTCTACGACAATGCTCTGTTCTCTACCCAGGTCACGGCCCTGGACTGGGACGACCAGGCCGCGCACTGGGTCGTCGCCACCGATCGCGGCGACACGATCCGCGCCCGCTTCGTGGTCCTGGCCACCGGTCCCCTCAACAAGCCCAAGCTGGCGGCGATCCCCGGCGTCGAGACCTTCAAGGGCCACAGCTTCCACACCAGCCGCTGGGACTATGACTACACCGGCGGCAGCTCGACGACGCCGCTCGACAAGCTAGGCGACAAGCGCGTGGGGGTGATCGGCACCGGCGCGACGGCGATCCAGTGCGTGCCGCCCTTGGCCGCCAGCGCGCAACACCTCTACGTCTTCCAGCGCACGCCCTCGTCGGTCGATGCGCGCAACAACAGCCCAACCGATCCGGCTTGGGCCGCGAGCCTTCAGCCGGGCTGGCAACAGGCGCGGATGGAAAACTTCACGGCCCAGATGGCCGGTCACCTGGCCGACGAGGACATGGTCGCCGACGGCTGGACCGTCCTGGCCCGGGCAATCAAGAAAATGTTCGCGGAAGACCAGGGCGCCGACTTTGGCCAGCTGCTCGAGCGCGCCGACATGGAAAAGATGGTTCAGGTGCGCGCGCGTATCGAAGACCTGGTCGAGGATCCGGCCACCGCCGAGGCCCTGAAGCCGTGGTTCAGCCTGTTCTGCAAGCGGCCCTGTTTTCACGACGGCTATCTGGGCGTCTTCAACCAACCCAACGTCACCCTGGTCGACACCGCCGGACGCGGGGTCGAGAAGATCACCGAGACGGGCGTGGTCGTGGACGGCCAGGAATATCCGCTCGACTGCCTGGTGTTCGCCACCGGCTTCGAGGTTGGCGGCGATTTCGCCAAGCGCTCGGGTTTTGATCTGCGCGGCGTGGATGGCCAGTCCCTGTCGGACAAGTGGGCGCAGGGGCCGGCCACCTATCACGGCATGCACAGCCGCGGCTTTCCCAACTGCTTCATCATCAGCCAGGCCCAGTCGGGCATGTCGCCCAATTTCCCGCACATGCTCAGCGAGCAGGCCAAGCACCTGGCCCACATCATCGGCCATTGCGTCCAGACAGGCGTCGCCACCGTCGAGGCTTCGGCCCAGGCGCAGGACGACTGGGTCGATCAGATCGTTCAGACCAGCGCCGACCGCATCAGGAAGCTCGAGACCTGCACGCCCGGCTATTACAACAACGAAGGTCGCCCTTCGATGGA
Source organism: Caulobacter sp. DWP3-1-3b2 (assembly GCF_049896325.1). Classification (NCBI taxonomy): domain Bacteria; kingdom Pseudomonadati; phylum Pseudomonadota; class Alphaproteobacteria; order Caulobacterales; family Caulobacteraceae; genus Caulobacter; species Caulobacter sp. DWP3-1-3b2. Next base: position 209,548 of record NZ_JAFCUB010000002.1, on the reverse strand, counting down.
AACCGCCCGCGCTCTTCCGCACGGCGCGGGCCCGGTGATGTTCATCGACATGTTGCGCCAATGGCGTGAGAGCGGCGATTTCGCCGGCCTGGAATTCGACGGCGCCCCCGTGCGCGCCAAGGAAAGTGTCTGACCATGACCGAGCAAAGCGGCCGCAAGGCCATCTTCATCACCGGCGCGGCCTCAGGGATGGGCCGCGAAACCGCGCTGCTGTTCGCACGCCAGGGGTGGTTTGTCGGCGCCTATGACGTCAATGCCGAAGGGCTCGTCTCCCTGGAGGCGGAAATCGGCTCCGGCAACGGTCTGTGCTCGACCCTTGATGTCACCGATCCCGAGGCCTTCGCCACGGCGATGACACGGTTTGGCGAGGCCACGGGCGGGCGCCTGGACCTGATGTTCAACAATGCCGGCATCGCCGTGGCGGGCCTCTTTGACGAGGTCGCCTGGGAGGACATCGTCAAGGTCGTGCAGGTCAATCTGCTGGGGGTGATGATCGGCGTGCGCGCCGCCATTGGCCTGCTGAAGGTGACGCCCGGTTCGCTGTGCCTGACCACCTCCTCGTCATCGGCGATCTTCGGCACGGCCGGTATCGCCACCTATTCGGCCACCAAGCACGCCGTGCGCGGCCTGACCGAGGCGCTGTCCATCGAATTCATGCGCCACGGCGTTCGCGCCGCCGATCTCCTGCCGGGCCTGATCGACACTCCGATCCTGTCGGACACGATCAAGGCGATGGCCCCGCCCGACGGGATGTGGCGACTGACGCCGCCCTCCGACGTCGCCCAGACCGTCTGGTCCGCCTACCACGGCGACAAGCTGCACTGGTATGTGCCCGAAGAGCTCAAGGCCTTCGACATACAGGCCACCGCCGAGCCAGAGGTGGTGCGCCAGGAGCGCGCGGCCCTGGCGGCTTTCCGCGAGTAGAGAAAGGCAAACCGAATGTCGATCCTCGAAGCCTCCACGCCGATTCTGTCGCCTTTCGAGGGACAAGACCAGGCCATCGGCGACCTCCACGTCGCTTTCGACGCCCAGCCGGGTCTTCGCGGCCGATCGCTATCCGTCCCTGCAGGAGCGCAAGCGCCGCATCGAAGCGCTCATCGGCATGATGCTGGCGCATCGCGAGGCCATCAGCGGGCTTCCGATCGCGGCTTTATCCGCAGGCGGACGGGGAGGCGGGACTGACAGTATAGCGCGCACCTGTCTCTACCGCCATCAGCCGCACGCAAGGCGGCGGTGCATCTCGGCGATCAGAGCGAGAACACGCCAAAACATGCCCTTAGTTATGACGGCGATCTGAGGTTCGAATCGTGATCGTCGCACCTACGCTATGTTGCGCCTGGGTATCCCAGATCTGCCCCGGAACCGCCGAAGCTACGCCAGGAGCTGCCCACTACGCTGCGACACGGAGACTTGCTGGCCGTCAGAACTGGGACGTTTTCATCGTCTGAGAAGGGGCGAAAAAGTGGACTTGGCGCCGGTGCAAACCGACAAGCCCATCGACAAATCGCAAGATGCACTCTGGCAATGATCTGAGCGTGGACGAGCGGAGAGAGAAAGAAACGTAGACTCTTTTTCGATACACGGCGAACACTCCAATAGTCATCTGGACGGGAGGCCCGGCATGCCGACCTTAGAACCTGAAGTTAAAACGGTGGCTGTGACGATCGTCTCGGCAAGGTCACGTTAGTGCAACTTGAGCTACACAGCGGCGTTTCGCAAACGTGAAAGAGCACGCGGGCTACGACATGGATGCCGTCATCATAACCGGCGATCTCGATCGCCGGCCGTCCAGGGTGTCCGACTTCCAAGCTGAAAATCAGGCGCTCAACTCGCTCGCCGAAGCGATGAACAACAGCCCCGACACGGTGTTTCAACACCTGGTCGAGGTGGCGATGGAACTGACAGGTTCCGATTCCGCAGGGATCAGCCTGCTGGAGCCTGGTGGCGAGAACGGCGCCTTTCGCTGGGTCGCGACAGCCGGAGCCTGGTCGCCTTATCGTGACAAAACGATGCCGCGTGAGGCCAGCCCGTGTGGTGAAGTCATTGCGCGGGAAGCGGTCCTGCTGATGAAGAACCCCGCACGATTGTTCCCGGCGTTGCTACAGGCAGAACCCGGCATCAGTGAGGGGCTGTTCGCTCCGTTTTACATTAGCGGGGTTCCGGTCGGCACGGTATGGACAATTAAGCATAGCCCCAACAATCATTTTGAGGCTGAAGACGCTCGCATCATCAAGAGCCTGGCTCGTTTCGCCTCGGCCGCACATCAGACAGTGCAGGCTCTTCAGTTGGCAAAGTCCTCCGAGCAGCGGGCCGAGTTGCGTTTCCAGCAGCTAGTCACGCTGGCGGAAGTCAGCAGCGAGTTCTTTGGCACGTGCGACATGGAGTTCATGCCGATCTACGGCAACGCTGCGGCAATGCGAATGGTCGGACTAACCGATCTGGAACAGGTTCAGAGAACGCCGCTGCAGGAGTTTTTCTTTCCCGAAGATCTGGCCTTCATCACTGAAGAGTTCTTGCCGCGCGTGGTGCGTGAAGGTCAAGCCAAGGTCGAGATTCGTTTTCGCCATTTCGTCACAGGTGAGCCAGTCTGGGTCGATTACAGCCTTGTCGTCCTAAAGGACGAGACGGGGCGAGCGACTGGCTTGGGTACTGTCACTCACGACCTTACCGAACGCAAACGAGCCGAGGTCGCGCTTCGGGTCAGCGAGGCGCGGTTTCGTGCGCTTGCAACGGTCGGATCATCCTCAATCTATCGGATGAGTCCGGACTGGCGCGAGATGCGCCATCTCGACGGCGCCGCCTTTCTTGCTGACAGCGACGAGCCGACTGCCGACTGGGTTGATACCTACATTCCGTCCGATGAGCGTCCGCGCGTCCGCGAAGCGATTCATCGGGCGATCGGCGCCAAGGATGTCTTTGAGCTGGAGCACCGCGTGCTGCGCGCGGACGGTACGGTTGGTTGGACGTTTTCGCGCGCTATCCCGCTTTTCGACGACGTTGGGGAGATTTCCGAATGGTTCGGGGCGGCGACTGACGTAACCGCGCGCGTTAAGGCGGATCAGAGCTTCACACGGTTGTTCCGTGCATCACCAGCACCGTTCCTGGTCGTCAAGCCCGACGCGCCGCGCTTCACCATCGCCGAAGTCAACGACGCCTACCTGTCCGCTACCATGCGGACGCGCGACGAGGTGGTCGGGCGTGGGATCTTCGAGGCCTACCCCGATAATCCGTCCGACGAGACGACTGGAAGCGTGAGCACCTTGCGGGCCTCGCTTGAACATGTGCTCGCTTCACGGCAGCCAAACACACTGCCTGGCCTGAAGTACGACGTCGCGCGGTCAGATGGCACATTCGAGGAACGCTGGTGGAGCCCAGTCAACTCAGTGGTGCTCGATGACGACGGCGAGGTGGAGGCCCTTATCCACAATGCCAACGACGTGACCGAGGAGCGCCGGGCCGCAGTCCTGTTGCGCGAAAGCGAGGTGCGGCAGACGTTTCTGCTCCAGCTGAGCGACGCTCTTCGTCCGCTTTCCGACGCGGCTGAAATTCTCGCTACCACAACTCATCTGCTGGGCAAGCACATAGGCGCGGACCGAGTGATGTATGCTGAGGTCGATGGCGAACTCGGCGCGGAGACAGGGACCATACGCGGCCAATATGTCCGGCCATCGAGTGGGGGGACGCCGTCAGCCGCGCCCTTTCCGGAGCGCTTCGCATTCTGTCCATTTGGCACGCATACAATGGCCGCACGCCATCGTGGCGAAACGCTGGTCATTGCAAACATCGACACCAACCCTGGCTTCGCCGATTTGGAGCGAACGGCCTGGGCCGTCGCCGACGTGCGGGCCGCCGTAGTCGCGGCCTTGGCCAAGGGCGGCCGACTGGTGGCCGAATTTGGCGTGCACGCCACGGCGCCTCGCGATTGGACCAAGGCGGAGGTTTCGCTCGTTGAAGAAGTCGCCGAGCGTAGCTGGGCAGCGGTCGAGCGCGCCCGCGCCGAAGCAGCGCTGCGAGACAGCGAGGCCCGCTTCCGCGAGTTCAGCGAAGCTTCTACCAATATCCTCTGGATTCGGAATGCGGCGACGATGCGGATGGAGTTCGCTAGTCCGGCGTTCGATAGGATTTATGGAATTGCGGGTCCCGATCGGGGCGGCGACCCCGGTTTGCGGGCCTGGGCTCGGCTGATCGAGCCGAAAAGTCGCAAGACCGCGCTGGCTAACTTTCGGCGGGTTCGCGCCGGCGAGCGGATCGAGGCGGAGCTTCAAGCCAGACGGGCCACGGACGGCTCGCTGCGCTGGGTCCGTAACACCGACTTCCCGATGTTTGATGCGGCAGGGCGCGTAACGCGGATCGCGGGACTGGGTGAAGATATCACTGACCTGAAGGCGGCGGAACATGCGCTGGCAGACGCCGAAGCGCGCCAACGCACGTTGATGGAAGGCATTCCGCAACTTGTCTGGCGGTCACGCGACGAGGGGCTCTGGACCTGGGCAAGCCCGCAGTGGCTCGAATTTACGGGGCAGGGGCAGGAGGAGAGCCACGGAATGGGTTGGCTCGACACCGTTCACGTAGATGATCGCGCGGCGACCACGCTCGCCTGGGAACAGGCTCGGTCGCACGGGAGGCTGGACGTGGAATACCGCGTGCGGCGAGCGGCCGATGGGGCGTGGGTATGGCACCATACCCGCTCTGCCCCGGTGCTCGACGCCGAGGGACGGATCTTGGAATGGCTTGGCACTTGCACCGACGTTCAAGACTTGCGCGAGTTGCAGGAGCGACAAAAAGTGCTGGTCGGCGAGCTCCAGCACCGCACCCGCAACCTCATCGGGATCGTCAGATCGATTGCGGAAAAGACTGTGCGGGAGAGTGCCGACCTGGCGGATTTCCGCGCCCGGTTCACGGACCGGCTCGACAGCCTCGCGCGAGTACAAGGCTTGCTCTCACGCCTGAACGAGCATGATCGGGTCTCCTTCGACGAGCTGATCGAGGCCGAACTCTCAGCTATGGATGCGGCTGGAGAGCGGGTGACGCTGGTGGGGCCGGTAGGCGTTCGTCTGCGCTCCTCGACAGTTCAGACCTTGGCCATGGCTCTTCACGAGCTGGCTACCAATGCGGTCAAATACGGCGCCCTCGGCCAGGCCTCGGCTGGAGCGCGCTTGGCCATCACCTGGTCCTTGGAGCCCATCGGACCCAAGGACCAGCCGTGGCTTCACGTTGATTGGCGAGAGAGCGGTGTCCAGATGGCGTCGGATGGAGCGCCGCCGCGAGGCGGGGGCCATGGGAGGGAGCTGATCGAGCGCGCCTTGCCCTATCAACTCGGCGCGAAGACCAGCTACTCGCTTGGACCGGATGGCGTGCATTGCACGATCTCGATGCCGGTCTCGGCAGACGAACCGGTGGGAATGCAAGTATGACTGAGCGGACACTGAGGGACTGCCACATACTTGTTGTTGAAGACGAGTATCTGCTCGCCGACGAACTCGCCACAAACTTGAGCGATGCCGGCGCCGTGGTGATTGGACCGGTTGCGACGGTTGAGGACGCCTTGGCGTTGATTGACGCCGAACCGCGCATCGATGGCGCCGTTCTTGACGCGAACCTACAGGGTGCGTTGAGTTTTCCCGTGGCTGACCGGCTGCTTGAGCGCGGCGTGCCTTTTGTCTTCACCACAGGCTATAACAGGTCCATGATTCCGAGCCCCTACAGAGAAATCGTCCGATGTGACAAGCCCGTCGATTTAGCTCAGGTAGCGCGCGTCATCGGAAAGGTGATCCACTCGGAGGCCAAGTAATGGCCGCTTGAACGAGGCTGAGTGGCGTCGCGTGAAACCGACCAGATCAGCGCGCTTCACAGATCATCTGGGCAACGTCATTGCATTGACGGCAGTGCTGACCGATTGTTAGGTATGGCAAAACGTCGATCATCTTCACCTATCCAGGCTGCGGTTCCTCCGCCGTCAGCCGCTAAGGTGCAGTCGGGCGGCGGCGCAATCGATAGCGGCCCCGCTCGGGTAGATCATCTGATCGTAGGCATCGGCGCGTCAGCGGGCGGACTTGATGCTTTCCGGGCATTTTTCGCGCAAATGCCAGCCGATAGCGGCATGGCCTTTGTCTTGGTCCAGCACCTGGACCCGGACTACAAGAGCGCCTTGGCCGAAATCATTGGCGAATGCACCGCGATGCCCGTGGTGCAGGCCTCCGACGGAACGGTCGCCGCCCCGAACACCGTCGCGGTCATTCCTCAAAACGCTATCCTGAAGATCGAGGCTGGTGTCTTGCGGGTCGCCCTCCCGGAAAGCCCGACGGCGCGACGGTCCTCCGTCGACACCTTTCTCGTGTCGCTGGCCGACGATCAGGGTGAAAACGCCGTCGGAATCATCCTCTCGGGCTACGGGAGCGACGGGACGATTGGGATCGCGGCGATCAAGGAAGGGGGGGGGCTGACCTTAAGCGAAGCGGCGTTCGACCACCGCGCAAAGTTTGGGATGCCGCAGAGCGCCACCGCCGGCGGCTTTGTTGACTACGTCCTCCAACCCGAGGAGATGCCTGCACGCCTGTTGGAGCACCGAGACTTCAAATCCCGAGAGGCGATCCATGGCCTCAATGAAACCGCCGAGCCCGGCCGGGTCAACCACCTGATGACCATTTGCGCGGTGCTCAACAGCCGCCTGGGTCGCGATTTTGGGCAATACAAATCCAGCACGCTGATGCGTCGCGTTCGCCGGCGAATGCAGGTGCTCCATATCGAAGACCCGGCCGAATATATCGCCCAGCTACGCAGTCTGCCGAATGAACCCGAGCTGCTGTTCCGCGAGATCTTGATCGGCGTAACCCGCTTTTTCCGCGACCCAGCCATGTTTGATGCCTTGGCAGCGACAGTCTTGCCGGACTTGATCGCCAACGGCGGTGCTGAAGAACCGATCCGGGTATGGGTCGCTGGCTGTGCGACGGGCGAGGAGGCCTATTCTCTCGCTATCCTGTTCCGAGAAGCGTTGGCCCGTGCGGAGTCGCCACGAAAGGTAACGATTTTCGCCACCGATATAGATGATCGCGCCGTCACGGTTGCCCGGGCAGGCCTCTACAGCGATGCAATCGAGGCAGATACCACAGTCATCCGACTCGAGCAGAATTTTTGTAGAGAAGGCCAACGCTATCGCGTCGCGAAACACATTAGAGAAATGTGCGTTTTCTCAACACATGACTTAGTTAAAGACCCGCCGTTTTCGAGGCTCGACATGGTTACTTGTCGAAATTTGCTAATCTACTTTGAGTCTCCGCTACAGCAGCGCGTCATTGCAACCTTTCATTATGGACTTAAAGCCAATGGCCTCCTTTGGCTCGGCCCTTCAGAGACGATCGCCGCGAGTGGGCGTCTGTTTAAGGCGTTCGACAAGCGCAGCAAAATCTTCAGGCGTCTCGACGTCGCCCCCGAAATCCCGCGCCCCAAACCAAGTAGCCGAATGAGCCCAGCTTCTCCTTCTCAGCGAACCGCTGAGCCCGACAACATCGACGCTCAAGCAACGCGGATGATCGCGCAATACGCGCCCGCCTATATCGTTTTCGATGGCCAGCACGAGATCCAGCGGTTCTCGGGACCGGTCGAAAAGTTCATGCAGCCAACAACCGGCGGCGCCAGCCTGAATCTCTTCCGGATGCTGCACGCTCAGTTGCGGTCACCCGTACGCAGCCTCATTCGCAAGGCGCTCGAGCAGCAGCGTCCGGCCCAGGAATACGTCACCTTCCAGGTGGCCGGCCAGCCGCACACCATCAATCTGATCGCTGAACCGATGGCGGAGCCGGCCGGGGGGCAGCGATGTTTCCTGCTGGCGTTCCAAGAGCTGACGTCGGCAGCGCCACAAGCTGATTCCGCAAAGCCTGATCAGCCCGTCGCGGCTGCGGATCCGGAGCATAGCGAACTGATCACGGCACGCGAAAAGCTGCAGACCATCACTGAGGAACTGGAGACGGCGAACGAGGAATTGCAGAGTTCCAATGAAGAGTTCCAATCCGTCAATGAAGAATTGCATTCGACGGTTGAGGAGTTGGAGACTTCGAAGGAGGAGTTGTCGTCGATCAATGAAGAGCTCCAGACCGTAAACGCCGAGTTGAATAACCGCGCGGACAGCTTGGTGCGATCCAACAGCGATCTCGCCAACCTGTTCGATAGTACTTCGATCGCGACGCTCTTCCTCGACAATGAATCACATATTCGGAGGTTCACCCCGGCGATCACCGAGATTTTCAATGTCCGGGAAGGGGACGAAGGTCGCCTCATCAGCGATTTCTCATCCCGCCTGGCCGGCTCCGCCCTGACCCAAGACATCGTCACGGTGCTGCGTGATCTGGGCTCGATCGAACGCGAAGCGGAGTCTGAGGACGGCGCCGCGACCTATCTGGTTCGCGTGAAGCCATATCGTGACCTGAACAATGTCATCGATGGCGTCGTCATCACGCTCATCGATATTTCCGACCGCAAGAAGCTGGAGCGGGACCGGGCTCACCTTGCCGCCATTGTCGCGTCCTCTGAGGACGCCATCATCAGCCATGATCTCGAGGGGACGATCAGAAGCTGGAACGCTGGCGCGGAGAAGATCTACGGCTATACGGCGAGTGAGATGATTGGGCAGCCGATGTCGACCTTGCTGGACGACGTGCAGATCGACGAATGGCCGACCAATCTGGCCCGCCTACGGCAGGGCGAGCCCATTACCGACATCGACATCAGCCGGGTCACCAAGGGCGACCGGGTCATCTACGTATCACTGAACATCTCACCGATGCGCGACGCGCAAGGCGTTATCATTGGAGCCTCGGCCGTGGCGCGGGACATCGCCATGCGAAAGATGGCGGAAGAGCGCGCTGAGATGCTGATGGAGGAACTCGATCATCGTGTGAAAAACATTTTGGCCGTTGTCTCGTCAGTGGTCACTCAAACGCTCAAGGCAGGGGGCACTGCGGAGGCTGCGGGAGCCGAGATTGAAGGTCGGATCCAGGCAATCTCGCGCGCTCACGGCCTCTTGACCGAACTTGGCGGCGTGGAGGGGTCGCTGCGCGGGCTCGTGGCGACGGAGTTACAGCCTTACCAGCACCGCTCGAACGTCACGATGTCGGGCGAAGATGTTGTGCTTTTATCGAGGGCAAACCTAAGCGTGGCGTTGGCGATCCACGAACTGGCGACAAATTCGGCCAAATACGGAGCCCTTTCGACCGAGGAGGGGCGCCTTAACGTCACCTGGCGCGTTGTTCGAGTTGATGGGAAATCAGAGCTCGAAATCATGTGGCTAGAAACCGGCGGCCCGCCCGTTACTCCCCCCACGCGCCGGGGCTTCGGAACCAAGCTCATCGAGCTTAGCTTGGTTCGAGGACTGAAGGCCAAGGTGGATCGGGAGTTCCTTGCAACCGGGGTCCGGTGCCAAATCTCGGTGCCGTTTACCGAGGAGATCGGTCGCGTCCTTTCCGCAGCGGGTTCTGAGACGCCATCTCGATGACTGGTGGTTTAGCCAGATTGCGTGTGCTCGTGGTCGAGGATGAGCCTCTGATCGGGATGGACATAGAGGACGCCGTTGCAGGACTTGGTCATGAAGTCGTCGGTCCGATAGCCGAGCTCGATGAAGCCTTGAACGTAGCCACCATCGCGACGCTCGGTTGCGCAATTCTCGACATCAATATCATCGGCGGCCATTCCTATCCCGTCGTTGACATACTTCTAAAGCGTGGCTTGCCAGTCTTGCTGCTGAGCAGCTACCGCGCCGAGACGCTGCCGGTGCGACTGCACCAAGAGTCGCGCCTTCCCAAGCCCTTCACGAGCACGCAACTGGTCGAAGAAATACGAGATCTGTGCGCCAGGGCCGTAGACTCGAGTCGTTAGAGGCCCGGGCCCCTTTGCTAGGAGGGGGACGACGATCAAACTAGCGGCGTTGGCGCGGGGCTCGCTGAGGTAGGCATCCGCTTTCGGCAACTTGCATAGGTGGCTAGGTTATGGCGAAGGACTTCCCGGTCGTTTGTGTCGGCGGCTCAGCTGGCGGTCTAGAGGCCTATATCCGGCTACTGAAAAATCTGCCGAGCGACCTGGGTGTGGCGGTCGTCATCGTCAATCACATCCGAACCGTTGCCACCAGGCTGCACCAAATTCTTCCGAACTCCACGCGCATGCCCGTGGAGTTGATTTCAGACAGGCTGGTCGTCCGCCCCAACTGCGTGTTCATCATCCCAGAAGATCGTGATCTGCACGTCCTGAACGGGGAGTTTCGACTAAAGCCAATCTCGAAACCAAGGGGTTGGCCCGACGTCATTACGGTCTTTCTGCGCTCGCTGACGGAGAACTGGTCCGGCCAGCTGATCGCGGTGATTGTCTCGGGCTATGACGGAGACGGGGCAGCCGCATTGTGCGGGATAAAGGGCGTCGGCGGGATCACGATCGCTCAGAAACTCGACACTGCCGGTCAGCCCGACATGCCGCAAAGCGCCATCGACAGTGGCTGTATTGATTTCGTTCTTTCCCCGGAGGAAATCGCACATGAAATTCGGCGGATTGCGGACGGGGACCCGGTTATCCGCTGACGCCTCCATCCTGGGCGACGGGCGACGGGCGCCGTGGCGACGCCGATGTTCGGGTCGCCGCCGGGGATGCGCTAGAGCATTTCACGGCCTGACTGGGTCAGGCCGTGAGCTCCAACCTTCTGTTTTGACGCATTTTTCTTGACGCGAACCGGAACCACTTCGCTCGAAAAATGCTCTAGTGGCGGTGATGGACTGGGCGATGAGGAAGGTGCTGTCCTGGCGGCTGTCCAACAGCATGGACGCCGAGTTCTGCATCCAGGCCCTGGAGCAGGCCATGGCCCGTTACAGGCCGCCAGAGATCTTCAACACCGACCAGGGCAGCCCGTTTACCTCGCCCCGCTTCGTCGACGTGCTGAAGGACGCCGGCGTGCGGGCCTCCATGGACGGCCGCGGCCGCTGGATAGACAATGTCTTCATCGAGCGGCTCTGGCGATCGCTGAAATACGAGTGCGTCTACATCCATGCCTTCAAGACCGGATCGGAGCTGCGGGCCGGCCTGACCAAGTGGATCGGCTACTACAACACCAACCGGCCCCACTCGGCCCTTGCCGGGGCCACCCCCGATGAGGCCTATGGGCAAATCCAGGCGCCGCCCTGTCCGGGGCTCGCCCCGGATAGGGCCAACCTCGAGCACAAACTGGCGGCGTGATCTGAACCTGAACCAACCTTAGCCAAGCCGCCAAACCGTGCGGAGAACCGGCGCCACCTCAGACCCTTCCGGCTTCAACCCGAAGCCCGCTGTTTGTCTAGGGCAGCACTATAATTAGTAGTCCGCGTTTTAATGGTGCAAGGTGAAGACTGACCTGTCCCGAGGCGGCCGTAGTATGTCAACGAAGTCAGCTGGACGCTCAATGCCCTCACCTCGATCGCGAGCAAGGTTTTCTCTGAATAGCGCCGCGTTCGAGCATGTTCCTGAATGAACCGAACTACTCCGAAGCTGCGTATCTACGCTGAGCGTCTCATCGCCTATGAGATGGGCCAAAATGCGTATTCTCAATCAAAACCCACTGCGGGCTTTGTCGTCATAGAGACGTTGAATCCACATTTTGGCGCACTCATGGGCGCCGCAGGGTTTCGCGCGCTCATTTCGCGCGCCCTCGTGCTGGCTAGCGCGGAAGTTGCTTGGCTGAGTGATCTGAATGTCAAAGCGGATTGCTCTTTCGAAGGGCTGAACCAAGTTGAAGCCCAAGCGAACCCAGAAGAAATCGCTACTGGCGGGCTTGTTCTGCTTGCCCGGCTGCTAGGGTTGCTAGTAACTCTCATTGGCGAAAATTTAACACTGCAGTTGTTGAACAACGTCAACGGCTTTCAGTTGGTCCCGGAAGACTAAGATGGCAAAGAAACCTAACCCCGCAGCTACCCGCAAACTGACGGACAACGCCGCGAGCCAACCGGCAAAGGTCGCGATCCGTAAACTGCCGACCGGCGTTCGCGGCCTCGACGACATCATGGGCGGCGGCGTTCCGGAATTTTCGTTCAACGTCATCGCCGGCCTGCCCGGCTGCGGCAAGACCACGATGGCCCATCAGATCGTTTTCGCCAACGCGACGGCGGAAAAACCCGCGCTCTTCTTCACCGTCCTCGGTGAGCCCGCCATAAAAATGTTGCGCTACCAACAGCAGTTTTCATTCTTCGACGGATCCAAGTTGGGAAAGGCCGTCCGCTTCATCAATCTCAGCGACCTGGTGTTGAATCAGAACCTGGATGCGGTCCTTGCTGAAATTATTAAGCAGGTCACAGCGACCAATCCGGGCGTCGTGGTGGTGGACTCCTTTCGCACCGTGATGCGCAAACCACAGGCCGCCGCCGGTGAAATGGAGATGCAATCGTTCATTCAGCAGCTCACTCAGTTTCTAACCAGTTGGGAAGCCACGACGTTTTTGGTCGGCGAATTTGGGCAGGAAGAGACCCAAGGCAATCCGCTGTTCACCATCGCTGACGGCCTCTTCTGGCTTTCGCAGAAGGTGGAAAGAAATTCCGTGGTGCGAAAACTGCAAATCCTGAAAGTGCGCGGGTCCGGTTCGGTGCCGGGACTGCACACCGTCCGCATCAACGACGACGGGTTGCAAGCCTTCTCGCGCACGCTGGGATTCATCCCCAAAACGGGGAAGCCGGCCAAGCCCCGGCGGCTTTCAATGGGCATTCCCGATTTGGACAAGATGATGGGCGGCGGCGTTCTCGAAGGCGACAGCCTGCTCATCGCGGGGCCGTCGGGAACGGGCAAGACGGCGCTGGCCACCCAATTCATCGCCGCGGGGCTGCGCAATGGCGAGCCGGGGATCATGGCGATCTTCGAAGAACGACCGAAAGGCTATGCCGATCGCGCCGACGGCTTTGGTTTGAATTTGAAGACGCCGCTGGAGAAGGGAAAGCTGGAAATCATCTACCTTCGTCCGCTCGACCTTTCGGTGGATGAAACCATGCAAGAGATTCTCGACGCCGTCGAAAGGGTCGGCGCGAAACGTCTGGTGATCGATTCTTTGGTCAGTCTCGAGATGGCGCTGGCGCCCGGTTTCCGCGAGGACTTTCGCGAGTCGCTGTACCGGCTGATCGTGGCGTTGACGGGAGCCGGGGTCACGATTCTCAGCACCGTCGAAATCGAGGATACGTTCACCGGGTTTTCCTTCAGCCATTACACGATCTCGTTCCTGACCGATGACATCATCAGGATGCGCTATGTGGAAATCGACGGCCAGCTACGGAAGGTCATGGTCGTGATCAAGATGCGCGGCGGCAATCACAGCAAAGACATCCGCGAGTATGTCATCACCGACAAGGGCGTGGTCGTCATCCAGCCGCGATCCACCGACTATGACGGACTGACCACCGGAATTCCCACGCGAACCGGCCCGAGCCCGGCGCAAAAAGCAGAGCCCCCTCCGGAGCCGAAGGCTGGGGCGAAGCCGAAGGCGAAGGCGAGGATTGTGAAATAGAAGCCTGGCAGCAAATAGACTTGAGGTCCGGTCTCTGGCAGGCCATCCGGGCCGCGCTTACCCTCGACAGGAGGGGGGTAGCCAAGCCTAGCCGCCCGTTCGATTTTCCGGCGCTGCCTCACGGTTGTGGTATACACGTTGGGAGACGAGCCTCTCGTCGGGCCGATGACCCAAATGACTGAAGCCACGCAGTTCCATAAAAATACGATCGCGATGAACGAGGCGCTGATCCTCAGTTCGTTGCGCCAGCAAGAATTCGTCGACACAGCAGACGCATTGAACGTTAGACTGCAACTCGAAATCACTGAGCGAAAGCTAGCGGAGGCAACGCTAAGCGCGAGCGAGGCGAGATTTCGGATGCTCTTCGAGTTCATCGACGAGGGCTTCTGCACACTCGAAAAGCTCGTTACCCGCGCCGGCGCGCCCAGCGACTTCCGCTACCTCTCCGCCAATGCCGGTTTTGAGAAACAAACTGGTGTCGGCGGCGTCGTCGGCAAGACCATTCGGGAAGCGTTTCCTGACGAGCCCCAGGAGTGGTTCGACACCTACGACGCCGTCATGGCGACGGGAGAGCCGATTCGTTTCGAGCGCGAGCTGGCGTCGCAAGGGCGGACACTGGAGTTGTTCGCTTTTCGCTTCTTGGATGGGGCCGTCCTGAAAATCGGTGTGATCTTCCTCGATGTGAGCCTGCGCAAACATCATGAGGAGCAGCAGGATCTGCTCCTCAAAGAGATGGATCACCGGGTCAAAAACCTGTTCGCCATCGTTGGGGGAATGGTGGCGTTGAGCGCCAAGTCGGCGACCACGCCCAAGGAACTGGCCGAGACAATTCAAGGCCGGCTCGGCGCGCTCGCCAGCGCCCACCAGTTGATCAGACCGCGGCTTGCGGCGGCCCCGGCCGAAAAGCGGGAAACCACCTTGGGCGAATTGGTCCGGCACGTGCTCTCGCCCTACGTCGATCCGGCGGGGACGGGCGAAGGCGCGCGCACCGAAATCGACGGGCCGGAGATCGCGATCGGCGCGGAGGCCGCCACGAACGTCGCGCTCGTCGTGCATGAGTTGGCGACGAACGCAGCCAAGTACGGCGCCCTCTCGGTCCCCGGCGGGCGTGTCCGCATTTCGTGGGCGGTGGCCGAGGGCCGCCTCGCTCTCTCGTGGCAAGAGAAGGACGGACCCGTGATCGAGGCCCCGCCCGACCGAGAGGGCTTCGGCAGCGTGTTGGCCCGCAGAAGCGTCAACGGGGGGCTCCGCGGGGACCTGATTTTCCACTGGAATCCCGATGGGTTGGTGGCCCTTCTTTCAGCAGAAACGGAACGTTTGGCACTTTGAGCGCTTACCCGTATGCGACGTTTTCCAACTTCGCGTCGCGGCGCCTTAATTGCTCAACCACTATCAGTCCTCGTGGCCGAGGATCAGCCGCCCATTGCCTTGGACATGACGCTCGTCGTGGAGGGCGCCGGCGGCAGAGTTCTCGGTCATGGCCCGGACTGCCATGTCCCGATCGGTGAACATTCCCACCAATCGGTCGTTCTCACCGACCGGCAAGAGACCGGCGTCGTTCTCCTTCATGGTCCGCGCCGCGTCCCCGATGGTGTCGTCCAGCGCGCAGACGCGCACATCGGTGCTCATGCATTCGCTGACGTTCATGTCGATTGTCCTTCGCTGACCAGAACTGCCTGATGAAGCAACCGTTCAGACACTTGAGAGACGACAACATGGATCAGTACACGTTTCGATAGAGCGGAGGTCGAGGCGGACCTGTGCCTTGCCTTGGCTCGGTGGCCTCGCGAAAGCCACCAGGAGGACGTCATGAACAGGCACTTGCCTCGGGCCGCGCGCCCAACACGCTGCCGGCCGGCATCGGCGGGCAGCGGCCGCTTGAGGGACGCGACCATCGCTGGTGAGGCCCCGGACATTCTGAAGGGCGAAAACACGGTGGAGGGCGGTGTCGAGAACAACGCCGGTCTCGTCGGCGGCGTCGATTCTGAACAGCGCCGCCGAAGCAAGTCCCTGAGGGTTCCGCCATGTTGGATCTGACCCATGCCCGCGAGTTGATGGTCGATCGCCAGATTCGGCGTCGCGGGGTGAATGACGACTACGTGCTGGCGGCGATGAGCGAGGTCCCACGCGAGATCTTTGTGCCTGAAGGCCTGCAGGAGTTCGCCTATGAAGACTCGCCGCTGCCGATCGAAGCCGGACAGACCATCTCCCAGCCCTATATTGTCGGGCTGATGGTTCAGGCCGCCGCGATCCGTCCAGGCGACCGGGTGCTCGAGATCGGCGCCGGGTCAGGCTATGCGGCAGCGGTGATGAGCCGAATCGCCGACCAGGTCTTCGCCGTCGAACGCCACGACGCCCTCACAGAACTCGCCCGAGAGCGCCTGCAGCGTCTGGGTTATGACAACGTCGAACTGCGCACCGGCGACGGCACGCGTGGCTGGCCCGAGGCGGGACCGTTCGACGCGATTCTGGCGGCAGCCGGCGGTCCGGCGATCCCTCAGGCGCTGAAGGACCAACTCGACCTGGGCGGGCGTCTGGTCATGCCGGTAGGCGAGAGCCAGGCCGAGCAGCGCCTGGTCAAGATCACCCGGGTCAGCGCCAGCCATTTTGAGGAGGACGACCTGGGCGGGGTCCGCTTCGTTCCGCTGATCGGCGAGCATGGCTGGCCGGAGGCTAAGAATGAGCCCCGCCGGGACGCCGAGCCACGCAGCTTCCGCAAGGTTGAGCCGGAGCCTTCAATCTCGGCGCTGATCCGCGCGGCCGCCGAGCCGCTGCCAGACCTCGACGACCCTGCCTTCGGCTCGCTGTTTGACCGTTTCTCCGAGGCGCGCGTGGTGCTGCTCGGCGAGGCCAGCCACGGCACCTCGGAATTCTACCGCGCCCGCGCCGCCATTACCCGCCGGTTGGTCGAGCATCACGGCTTTACGATCGTCGCGGTCGAAGCGGACTGGCCGGATGCGGCCAGCCTGGATCGCTACGTCCGCCAGCGCCCGTCGCCGACGCATGCGCAGCCGCCATTCCGGCGCTTTCCGACCTGGATGTGGCGCAACACCGATGTCGAGGCCTTCATCGAGTGGATGCGCGGCTGGAACGAGGGGCGGCCGGCTGAAGCGCGCACGGGCTTCTACGGCCTCGACCTGTACAATCTGTCCGGCTCGATCCAGGCCGTGCTGGATTACCTAGACCGGGTCGATCCCGAGGCGGCCAAGGTCGCGCGCGAACGATATGGCTGCCTGACGCCCTGGGCCACGGAGCCGCAGGGCTATGGTCGCATGGCTTTGACCGCCGGCTACTCGCGGTGCGAACAGGACGTGGTCAGGACCCTGACGGAGATGCTGGAGCGACGCCTCGAGTATACAGCCCAAGACGGCGACAGCTTCCTCGACGCCAGCGCCAACGCGCGGCTGGTCAAGAACGCGGAGGCCTACTATCGCGAAATGTATTACGGCGCCGCTGCGAGCTGGAACCGGCGCGACACTCATATGTTCGAAACGCTTTGCGCCATCCTCGACGCCAAGGGACCGGACGCCAAGGCGGTGGTCTGGGCCCACAACTCGCATATCGGCGATGCGTCCAAGACCGAAATGGGCTTGGTCCGGGAAGAGCTCAACATCGGCCAGCTGTGCCGCGAGCGCTTTGGCCGCGACGCCGCCCTGATCGGCCTTGGAACGCATGCCGGCACGGTCGCCTGCGCCAGCGACTGGGGCGAGCCGATGGAGGTCAAGCCCATCAACCCTTCACGACCCGACAGCTACGAGCGCCTGGCCCACGACAGCGGGGTCAGACGCTTCCTCCTCGACTTGCGCGAGGGTGTGCATGAACCGCTGCGACAGCTTCTGCTCGCTCCCAAGCTGGAACGCTTCATCGGCGTTATCTACCGGCCGGAAACCGAGCGCTGGAGCCACTATTCGGGCTGTTCCCTGCCGCAGCAGTTCGACGCCTGGGTCTGGTTCGACGAGACTACTGCTGTCACGCCCCTGCCCACGCGCCAGTTGGAAGGCGAGGACGAAACCTGGCCGTTTGGTCTCTGATCAACCCGACCTTCTGATCTGACGAGGAAGAGAGGCCTGCTGTGTCTCAACGGCAGGGCTCCCCTCAGCAACGGCTCCCGCCTGACGACGACACGGGGGGTGTACGGCCTGACGCAGTCAGGTCGGGAAATGCTATAGACGCAGGCAAGGCGACGGCAGATGTAGTGACGCTCGCGGACCATGGCACGGGCGCCGTCCACGCCGAAGGGCCGGACAATATCAACAGCATCTTCGACCGCATGGCGCGCGGCGAGATCGAAGGCCGGTTGGCGCTGGACTGGTCGCCATCTTGGTCCTGGGCATGGCGGCCCAAGCTTCGCCAAACCCAAGCCGCTGCGGTCTTCGCAGACGTTTTGGCGCCAGGCGATCGCCCAGTGCGATTGCGGGATCTGCCATGCCGTGGACGCCCGGCCCAGCCCGCTGGCCGATGCGCCGCCGTTCGCGACCTTGTATCGGCGCTGCCCGCCAGGCGGTCTTGACCAGATCCTGACCGAAGGCATGCTGGCGCCCAGCCGCAACCCGGGGAGGGCTCTGCCGAACGCCATCCGCGCTTGCCGACGGTCGAACTGGGTGACGAGGAAGTTGCTCAGTTGAAGGCCTCTCTCCGGAGCCTTGATCCTCGGCCTGGGACCAAGCTGGGGAAGGCGGCGCATTGAGAAGCCGTCTCGCGGAGCGCCGACAGCGCCTGCGGCGGCCAAGTTTTTTTTCCGCGATTGAGCAAGATCAAGTTCATCGGCGCGGCGCGGCGAGATCATCGGACAACGAACAGGAGGTTCGCGTCATGACCGTTCTTCAACTGGCCTTCGTCATCTTGAATATCGCCGCATTCGCGACCGTCGTCCTGACCTTGAGCGCGGTGTCGGTGCAGGCCGCCGTCGGCGAAGGGACGGTCATGCGCAGGTCAACAAGGCCCTGGGACGGGAGAACCGAACGATGACCCGCCGGCCTTCCTTCAAGCTTCAAGCCGCTTTGGTCGCGGGTCTTGTCGTTCTGGCCGTGGCGTCGGCGGCCGGCTGCCAACTGCGGCAGTTTCGTCAGCCCCATCACGAGCCAGCCATTCGGCCGCTGAGCGTTCGCTAGCCCTAGGACGTCCAAGGAGCCTTCCCGATGCCTATCCTTGCGGACATGCCCATCGACGCCCCTCGGATCATGGGGCGCGACGGGTGAAGCGACGATCGGCGCGGCGGTTATGCCTTGACCCGCGCTGGATCTTTCCAACCGTCGCGCTGGCCGCTCCGCTGGCGAGCGGCGCCTCGGCGTCGCTGTTACAGTTTCGCCCTGCTCGCCTGAGGCGGCTTGACTAGCGGCTTCGGCGCCCTGCTGGCGCATCCGCGATGCGCCGAACGGCCAGAGCCTCACCCTGGTCGTGCTGGTCGTGGCTGGGGCCCAGGCCTTGGCGCTGCTGGCCCTCGCCAGCCTCGCGACGACCGCAGGATGGCGCGCGCGAATACGGGCGCTGCTTTCGCTTTGCGGGCCCTTGGCCTTGGTGATCCTGGCCGTCAACGCCATGCCCGACTGGCGCAGCCTCGGGGCCGCCTTGGCGGTGGCGCTCGATCGGAGCGTCGCGCACCAAGATAGGGAACCAGGGGGAAATCGGAGAGTTCAGTGGAGGTGCCGCTTGCCCTGAGCGATCCCGCTTGTGGCGCTTAACTCGCTTATGGCCTCGTTTTATGGCCTGGTTTCAAGGAACGCATCCAGGCAGCCTCCAACAGGGTCGGATTGCCAATGAACCGTCTTCTGCTCGTGCCCCTGGCCTCCGTTAGCATGACCGCCGCCGCCGCGAACGCTGCATCTCCGGCCTCGACGCTGAAGGGCCACGAACTCGCAGCCCAGGCCAAAATCACGCTCGTAGCCATGGCAAGGAGCTCGAGGTCGGGGTCGATGCCACGACCGGAAACGCGCCTGAGAACGGTTCCGAGACATTGGTCAAGGAAGCCCAGGAAGCCGTTGGGAAGGTCACCGCAGAAGTATTAAAAGCATCTCGGCGCATCGCCAGCATCGGCTTTTGGCGAGCGGGCATCTGGCTATTTCTGGCGCGAACCCGCCGCCAGGGCCATCGATCCGATGGCCACTCTCCACCGAGCATGGGCGGGTGCAGTGAGAGTAGCTTAGATTTCTGACCATCAGCTTTGGGTTGGGCTGAAGCGGTTCCCCGCGCCGCTCCGGCTCAGCATTCAGTAGATGTCAGGCCAAGCGCTTGATGTCGCTCAAGGCAGGGTGGGAGCCAGGGGTAGAAGAGTGAATGAAGCAGGAGCGACCGCCCTGACCTATGCCAGCATTCTCGCCATCCTGACCAGCGGCCCCGACGATGCCGTCGTCCTATCCGCTGGCGCGCAGTTTGTCCGCGGACAAGGCGGCGAAGTGAGGGCCATGCTGGCCCTGCCCGCGGTCTCCAGCCTGATGTTCTCGGTTGGAATGTCCGGCGGCTATGTCAGCCAGGAGATCGTCGCTCTCATCCAGCAGGCCAATGACGACGCTCGTCGCAAGACCGAGGCGTTGGTCTGCGAGACGTCCAAGCGCGAGGGCCTTACACTCGACGCAGCCGACGGTCGCATTGTCTTACTACCGGAGCGGTCGATGGCCGAGTCGGACATGCTGGGCGAGACTCCGCTCTGCGATCTCATCATCGTCGGCCAATCGACGTTCAAGAGCCTAGGGCTCTGGAGCGGCCTGGTTTCTGGGGCGTTGATGCAGGCCAGGCTGCCATTCTACATCGCGCGCCGGGTGGCGCCCGAACATGGCGTCGCCGCGATCGCCTGGGATGGAAGCCAAGGAGCCGGTCGCGCGGTGCGTGCTGCTCTGCCGCTGCTGACCGCCGCATCGAAGGTAGTCCTCCTGCAGGATGCCGACCACATCAGCGCCACCGATCGTCTCGCCGCAGACCTGACAAGTCTGGGGGCCTACCTCAAGCTCCACGGCGTCAAAAACATCCTTGCCGTTAGCCAGTCTGGGCTGAGCCGTGGCGGCGGCCTGGGCGCAGCCGCGCGGCAAGCCCGCGCTGATGTGCTCATCGCCGGCGCGTTCAGCCATGCGCGCGCCATGGAGGCCCTTTTCGGCGGCGCCACCGACGACATGCTGCTGCAGCCCGCAGGCGATTTCAACCTGCTGCTGGTCCACTAGCCAGGTCACCCCTAGGCGCGTCTTTGCCCCGCCGAGCGATGCAGCGCTGCTTGAGAGCATCCGCCGATGAGGGCGCGCAGGTTTTTCATGGGTCAAAGTTTCTTACTTCCCACGAACCTGGAAGTTTGCCTCCTGCTCCGGTTATACTTGGACGAAAATGGGTGTGCTTCTCACCATGGATCTGACGCCTCTTAGCGTCCCAACGCTGCGCATTGGCGCGCTCGTCAATACGTCGAGCGGTGGCTACGCACCCGGTTTCGAAAACGAGTTGGAAGCCGTGCTGAAGGAGATGGGCTGCCGGGTAGCCAAGATCTGGTGTGTCCGGGGCGAGGCCGTGGACGCCGCATTGCAGGAGGCCCGGTCTCTTCAGCTCGCCGTCCTAATCGTGTTGGGAGGCGATGGCACGCACCGCGCCGCCGCCGAGGCGTTTCCGATTGGTGGCCCTTACCTGGTCCCACTTCCCGGCGGGACGATGAACAGACTACCCAAGGCCCTCTATGGCGCTCTCAGTTGGCAAGACGCGCTGGGCGCAACACTAGCGGCGCCTACCGTGCAATCGATTGGCGGCGGACGCATAGGGGAGAAGCCGTTTTTTGTTTCCGCCATCATCGGCAATATCTCCCTGTTCGCCGAAGCTCGCGAGGCCCTTCGGGATGGCGATATCGGCGAGGCTGTTCGCGAAGGCCTTGAGGCGATTGGCAAGAGTTTCGAGGGATCCCTGCACTACGATTTCGAAGGCCAATCCGGCCAGGCGCAGGTCGTGTATGTTGGATGTCCGCTAAAGCCGATGGGCCTAAAACCCGATATCGTGGCCTTCCGCGTTGCAGTGATCACGCGCGATGGGGCTCTCGACGCCCTAATGCTGGCGCTACGAAAAGTTATTCCGGGGGCGGCAGCAGATCAAATGATCCGGAGCGCCAATGTCCGGCACGTGGAAGTACGATCGGACGAGCCCATGTCGGCGGTTCTCGACGGCGAAACCGTCGATCTAGGCAAAGTCGCCATCGTGGACTTGGTGCAGGCGGCTTTCAACGCCCTAGTCCCCCGTACACTGCCGGATCCTGCACAACTCAAGCGGGGGCGCTCCCTAGGTTGAGAATGTAGGCGATGACGTCTTCGCGATGACGCCACCGTCGGTCAGGCTCCAGACCGCCCACGATCACGTGGAATCGGTGCCCACCATTGCCTGGTACGGCTGCCCACGATCACTGGAATGCGCACGTGTCCGTAGCGGCTGGTCGTGCAGCCATTCCACGAAGAGAGCCGCAACGCCGGCCAGTCGAGGTCATCTTGTAGGCGCCCACCATGATTTCGATCAAGCCCATCATCGATCGGTATCGACAGCCAGATCGGGTCTCGACGCTTGGTGGTCACGACGCTAATCCGGCGCCTCCATGGTCTGTGCCGCTTCACGTAAGGAACCCGGAACGACACGAACCGGCGATCGCCACGGACCGAGCCGCATCTTCGGAGTCATCCTGGCCCTAATGCCTGTCGACGTGAATCAAAGCGGCTCGCGCAGCACGACGCTTACTTGCGCTGGGATTACCCGCAGCAGCCTTTGCCAAGGTCGCGCGTTGCTAAACCACCAGCCAATAGAGGTCCTGCGCGATGATCACCTTCAACGTCGTCAAAGAGAGGCACGGATGGGCCATTCGGCTGGGTGAGGGCATGTCGACGCCATTTTGGTCAAGGGATTTGGCCGTTCGAGAGGCGAACTGCATCGCCGATGCGATCGGCCGTCACGGCGAGCGTACTGAGGTGGTCGTCGAACCCTCCGATCACCATGAGCGGGCGCGGGGTTGAGTTAGCCCGCCCACAAAGAGCGCAACGCCGCAGTTGCTGGGTAGGACTGTGGCGCACCAATGACTCCCCGCCCGGTAGAGGGCCTGCAACATCATGCGTTACGAGACAAATGCTCCCTCGCGCGAGCGCCGACTGCGCCACGGGTCGGATTTGATCGCTCCGCTCCACGGCTTGCTCGCAAGCGCTCGACAGAGACCCCCCTGGGACGACGGAGCCCCCATCCGCGCCGAACTTTTCAGCGTCGATCGGCTTGAGGAGCACGCGAGAAGCCTGGCGTCCGCGCAGGCCGTGACGCCTCGCGAGGTGAAGGGCGCTTCGCTCGCGAAGCGGCTCGCCGACAACGAGGTTGTGCTCCTGTCAGCCTACCGTGACGTCTCTGACGCAATCGACGCGGGCGCAGCCATCACGCCCGCAGCCGAATGGTTGATCGACAATTTCCATGTCGTCGAAAAGCAGATTCGTGAAGTCCGGGGCGATCTGCCGCCGGGCTATTATCGGCAGCTGCCCAAACTTGCAGGGGGGCCCTTGGCGGGGTACCCGCGGGTCTTCGGGGTGGCCTGGGCGTTCGTGGCCCATACCGACAGTCTCTTCGATCCCGAAATCCTGCGTCGCTACCTCCGCGCCTACCAAGAAGTTCAGCCGCTGACCATCGGCGAGCTTTGGGCCGTCGCCATCACGCTCCGGATCGTTCTTGTCGAAAACCTCAGACGGATCGCCAAGCGAGTCATGGACAGCCGCGCCGGTCGCCGGAGCGCCGACATACTGGCTGACCGACTACTGGGTGCCAGGGGCCGTGAACCTGAACCGGCCGCGGCTGTCCTTCAGTCGCATCCCAAAATGACCTTCCCCGACGCCTTTCTGGTGCAACTAGTCCAGCGGCTCCGCGATCAGGATCCTAGCATCTCACCGGCGTTAGACTGGCTCGAAGAACAACTTCGACGAGCGGGAACGACCGCTGACGCCGTCGTCCGCGATGAGCACCAGAGGCAAGTGTCCGGCAGTGTCACAGTGCGAAACATCATCACCAGCATGCGTCTGATCTCTGACGTGGATTGGACGGAGCTGTTCGAGCGCGTCAGCCTGGTCGATGAAGTGTTTGAGGCCGGAAGCCCCTTTGGGGACATGGATTTCCCGACACGAAATCTCTACCGCAGCGCCGTCGAGCACCTCGCACGCAGCTCCGATCTCACCGAACTTGAAGTCGCGCATCGGGCCGTGGCGGCTGCGTCACGAGCGCTAAAGACCGACCAAGATGCGAGCGACGCTCGGATGGCCGACCCAGGCTACTATCTGATCGCTGGAGGTCGGGCCGGGTTCGAAGCGGCGATCGGCTTTCGACCGCCTGCCCAAGCCTGGCCGGGACAGTTCTATCGCACGTTGGGGATCGGAGGCTATGTCGCCGCGGGCGCCGCGGTCGCAGCCAGTCTCTTGGCCATTCCTCTAGCCATCGCGGCCGCAAGCGGCCTCGGCGCGACCTCGCTACTTGTGCTTGGGGTTCTGGGACTGATCCCGGCGGTGGACGTCGCCGTCGCCATCGTGAACCACGTGGTGACGCAAGGATTTCGGGCCACCCTGCTGCCAGCGATGGCGTTACGTGGCGGGATCAGCGCGGATCTCCGCACGCTGGTGGCAGTGCCCACTCTCCTGACTTCGCTCTCGGAGGTCGGGGAATTGGTCGCCCGCCTGGAGGTTCACTACCTGGCGAGCCCCCCGGGGGACCTCCACTTTGCGCTGCTGTCGGACTGGTCCGACGCGACGAGCGAGCACGTAGGGGGCGACGAAGAACTATTGGCCGCAGCCAAGGAAGGCATCGACCGTCTGAATCGACGGTACGGGCCAGCTGCGGGCGGAGAGCGCTTCCTGCTGCTGCACCGGCGGCGGGTCTGGAATAAGGGCGAAGGACGCTGGATCGGTTGGGAGCGTAAGCGCGGAAAACTTTGTGAACTCAATAGGCTTCTTCGCGGTGCTTCGAACACGACATTTCTCTCGCCGCCTGTTGTGCCATCAAGTGTCCGTTTCGTCATCACCCTCGACTCAGACACACGCCTCCCGCGCGAGACCGTCGGTCGACTCATCGGCAAGATGGCCCATCCTCTCAATCGACCGCGCTTCGACGCTGAGCTAGGCCGGGTCGTCGAGGGCTACGCCGTGCTGCAGCCGCGGGTGACGCCGGCGCTTCCGGTCGGGCGCGAGGGCTCGCTGTTCCTTCGTATCTTCTCCGGCGCTTCCGGCATTGATCCTTACGCGGCCGCCGTGTCCGACGTGTACCAAGACCTGTTCGGCGAAGGGTCTTACACGGGTAAGGGCATCTACGATGTAGACGCCTTCGAGGCGGCGCTTGCAGGCCGTGTCCCCGAATCCAGCCTCCTCAGCCACGACTTGTTCGAGGGGATTTTCGCCCGCGCTGGACTCGCCTCGGACGTGGAAGTCGTGGAGGAGTTTCCCGCCCGTTATGAGGTCGCCGCCCAGCGTCACCATCGCTGGGTCCGGGGGGACTGGCAACTTCTGCCATGGATCGTTGGGCGCGGGCCGAAGGGGGCCTCCCATCGGCCGCGACGCGGCGTTCCCGCTATCGGGCGCTGGAAGATGCTCGACAATGTCCGACGTTCGCTCTCTGCGCCCTCGATCGTCATCGCGCTTATCGCCGGTTGGGCCCTTCCCATCCACGCCGCCGCGACCTGGACGATCTTCATCCTGTCGACGATGGCCCTGCCGCCCCTAATCCCGGTGATAATCGGGCTCGTCCCGCGTCGGCCCGGCGTGGCGCTTCGCAGCAATCTCCGCGCCCTGGACGCGGAGATTCGTGTCGCGCTTATCCAGGTCGGCCTGATGATCGTCTTTCTCGCGGACCAAGCCTGGCTGATGGGAGACGCCATCGCCCGCACCCTGATCCGCCTCGCGCTGACCCGCCGCCACCTGCTCGAATGGGTACCGGCGGCCCAGGCGGCGTCGGGTTCTAGCTTGGGGGTGCGCGGCTCCTACAAGCGGATGGGCGGCGCGGTGCTAACCGGCGCCGCAGCCATCAGCGTGGCGTGGATTTGGGGCCACGGCACTTGGCCCCTGGCCTTGGCGTTTGCGCTCGCCTGGTTCGCCTCCCCGGCGGTGGCGTTTTGGGCGAGCCTCTCGCCTCGGGTATTGGGCCGGCGTCCGTTGGCCGAGGCGGACGCCCGGTCCTTGCGATTGATCGCCAGACGGACATGGCGCTTCTTCGAGGACTTCGTCACGCCCGCCGAAAATGCCTTGCCGCCAGACAACTTCCAGGAATCGCCGGAGCCTGTGGTGGCCCACAGGACCTCACCAACCAATATCGGCCTTTACCTGTTGTCGGTCGCTAGCGCGCGGGACTTCGCCTGGATCGGAACCGTCGAGGCCGTAGATCGGCTGGAAGCGACCCTGGCCACCATGGCTCGCATGGCTAAGCATCGCGGTCACCTGTACAATTGGTATGATACGCGTGACTTGCGTCCGCTCGATCCGCAGTACGTATCCTCGGTCGATAGCGGCAATCTGGCCGGACATCTGATCGCTTTGGCCAACGCCTGCGGTCAATGGCGAGGGGACACGTTACCAGAACAGCGGCGGTTCCAAGGTGTCGCCGACGCTCTAGACTTGGTCCGGGACGAGGCACGTCGATTGCGCGATCTGCGCGATCTGCGCAAATCGCAAGACGTGTCGTTGCGGAGGCTAGGCGAAGAGATCGAACGTCTCGCGGGCGGTCTGCTTGAAGCAACCGCGCTCGGCGGCACGGTTGAAGGGCGTGTTGAGAAATTCTCGGAGCAGGCTGCGATCCTGGGGGACGCGGTTCGTGAAATTGTCCTTGAAGAACACGACGACGCTGGCGCGGATCTGCAGTTCTGGGCGGACGCCGTAGGCGCCTGCATTGAAAGTCATGGGCGTGATCGCCGGGCGCCTTTGGCCGCTCCGCTTGTAGCAAGACTTCAGGCGCTTGAAGATGCCGCGCGGTCGATGGCGATGGCGATGGAATTTGGCTTTCTGATCGACCCCGACCGCCTTCTGCTATCGATTGGGTATCTGCCGTCCGAGGGCGCGCTAGATCCGAGCTGTTACGACCTCCTTGCTTCTGAGGCTCGGCTGGCAAGCTTCATGGCGATCGCTAAGGGCGACGCGCCCGCCCGCCACTGGTTTCGCCTGGGCCGCGCTGTGACGCCGGTGGCCAATGGCGCGGCGCTGATCTCGTGGTCCGGATCGATGTTCGAGTACCTGATGCCGTCCATCGTCATGAGGGCGCCGGCGGACAGCCTTGTCGAACAGACCAATCGGCTCGTCGTCCGCCGTCAGATTGACTACGCGGCGACACGGGGGACCCCGTGGGGCGTATCGGAATCTGCCTACAATGCGCGCGACCTCGACTTAACCTATCAGTATTCCAACTTCGGCGTGCCTGGCCTCGGCCTAAAACGCGGGCTCGCCGACAACGCCGTCGTTGCGCCTTACGCCACCGCCCTTGCTTGCATGATCGATCCTCAGGCGGCAGCGCGCAACTTCGAGCGCCTCGAAGCTCTCGGCGCGCGCGGTCGCTATGGATTCGTCGAAGCGCTGGACTTTACCCCGGCCCGGATCCCGGACGGCGGGACTGTCGCCTTAGTGAGCGCTTTCATGGCGCACCACCAGGGTATGACGATCACTGCGATCGCCGATACCCTGCTGGATGGCTTGATGCGCAGCCGCTTCCACGCAGAGCGCATGGTGCAGGCGACGGAGCTCCTTCTGCAGGAGCGGGCGCCTCGCGAGGTTACCGCGACGCCGCCGTTGGTTTCCGAGACCACCTCTGAAGCGAAGGTCCGCGAGATTGAAGGGCCTGCTGCTTGGCGCAACACCAGCCCGCATAGCGCCACCCCCGCCACGCAGTTGCTGTCAAACGGCCGCTACGCGGTCATGCTGACGGCCGCGGGATCTGGCTACAGCGCCTGGGGGGATCTAATGGTGACCCGCTGGCGAGAGGACGCCACCAGCGATGACTGGGGCTCGTACGTCTTTCTGAAAGACGTCGCCAACGGGGACGTCTGGACGGCGGCGTACCAGTCGATCGGGAGCGAGCCGGAGGCTTACGAGGTCACGTTCAACGAGGATCGGGCCGAGTTTGCCCGCCGAGACGGGGCATTCGCGACCAATCTCCAGGTGCTTGTCTCTGCGGAAGACGACGCAGAGGTGCGCCGGGTGACGATCTCAAACCTCAGCGATAGCGCCCGCGAAGTCGAGGTCACATCCTACGCCGAACTGGTTCTGGCGCCCCAGGCCTCTGACGTGGCGCACCCGGCCTTCTCCAAGCTGTTCATCGAGACCGAGCACCTCGCCGGATTGGGCGCCATTCTCGCTACGCGGCGGCAGCGGTCGCCGACGGAGCCTCAGGTCTGGGCAGCGCACTTGGCGGTTGTCGATGGCGAGGCCGTGGGCAAACGTGAGTTTGAGACAGACCGAGCGCGATTCCTCGGTCGTGGCGGCAGCATTCGTGCGCCCGGCGCTATCATGAGCGGCCGGCCGCTTTCAGGCGCCACCGGCGCGGTGCTCGATCCAATCTTCGCACTGCGCCGGCGTGTACGGATCGCGCCCGGGGCGACAGCTCGCATTGATTTCTGGACGATGGTCGCCTCGTCCCGCGAAGCGGCGCTAGATCTGGTCGACAAGCACCATGACGTGGGCGCGTTCCAGCGCACGGCGGTTCTGGCCTGGACCCAGGCCCAAGTGCAATTACACCACCTTGGCATCAATCGAAACGAAGCGGGCCAGTACCAGCGTCTTGCCGGTCACATGCTCTACGCCGCGCCGATGCTGCGTCCGCCATCTCAGACCATCGGCAGCGGGAGTGGCGGTCAGCCGGGTCTGTGGTCTCTGGGGATTTCCGGCGACTTGCCGATCATTTTAGTCCGGATCGATGACGTCCATCAGCTGGGTCTCGTGAAGGAGGCGCTTCAGGCCGTCGAGTATTGGCGGATGAAGCAACTCGCGGTCGATCTAGTGATCCTCAACGAGCGCGCTTCATCCTATGTACAAGAACTGCAGATCGCGCTTGAGACCTTGGTGAGGGCGAGCCAGTCCCGGCCACAGATCGGCGACAAGCGGCCACCTGGGCACACCTTCATGCTTCGGTCGGACCTTGTTCCGCCCGAGGCCCGAGCCCTCCTTGGGTCGGTCGCGCGGGTCGTACTGGTAGGCGACCGCGGGCGGCTGGTCGATCAACTCGAGCGAGCTTCAGACGCCGGGCTTGCGCGACGCGTCCCTCCACGGCGTCCTCTCGCCACCTCCCAGCTTCAAGTGTCGCGTCCGGCGCCGGGAGTGGAATTTTTCAACGGACTTGGTGGCTTCGCCGAAGACGGCCGAGAATATGTGACGATCCTGGGGCCAGGCCAGTCAACGCCCGCCCCCTGGATCAACGTAATCGCCAATCCAGGCTTCGGCTTCCAGGTGTCGGCGGAGGGTGGCGGCTACGCCTGGTCGGTGAACAGCCGCGAACATCAGCTAACGCCCTGGTCGAATGACCCGGTGACCGACCGACCTGGTCAGGCCTTCTATCTGAGAGACGAGGATAGCGGAGATCTGTGGAGCCCCACAGCGCTGCCGATCAGGGATGAAGCGGCGACCTATGTTGCGCGGCATGGCTGGGGGTATAGCCGGTTTGAGCATACCTCTCACGGGATCGCCGCCGAGCTGCTGGAGTACGTGCCGCTCGCCGACCCGCTGAAAATCTCCCGGCTGAAACTGCGCAACCTCACTGGCCGCGCAAGGCGCCTCTCGGTGACAGCGTATGTCGAGTGGGTGCTCGGACCCTCACGGGCGGCAGCGGCGGCATTCGTAACGACGCGGGTCGATGCTGAAAGCGGTGCGATACTTGCGAACAATCCGTGGAACCCGGCGTTTGGCGAACGGGTCGCCTTCGCCGATCTTGCGGGACGCCAGACGGCCTGGACGGGTGACCGGCGAGAGTTTATCGGCCGAAATGGGACGCTGGCTTGGCCTGCGGTCCTGGCCAACGGCACGTTGCTTTCGGGGCGGGTCGGCTCCGGCCTCGACCCCTGTGCCGCTCTACAGACCACGGTCGAGATTGCGCCGAACGGAGTCGTCGAGATCGATTTCTTCCTCGGCGACGCTCTGGACGAGACCGAGGCGCGGTCACTGATCGCCCGCTACCGCGAGACCGATCTGGACACGGTGCTCTCCGACGTCCGGGTCTTCTGGAACGATATCGTCGGCACGGTTCAGGTGAAGACCCCCGACCGGTCGATGGACATCATGCTCAATGGCTGGCTGACCTATCAGACCCTTGCCTGCCGGGTCTGGGCCCGGTCGGGGTTCTACCAGGCCAGCGGGGCCTACGGGTTCCGCGACCAGTTGCAGGACTGCATGGCCCTCGCCACGGTGCGGCCATCGATGACCCGTGAGCACCTGCTGAGAGCCGCGAGCCGGCAGTTCGGGGAGGGCGATGTCCAACACTGGTGGTTGCCTCATTCCGGCCAAGGCGTGCGGACGCGGATCTCGGACGATCGGGCCTGGCTCGCCTATGCAGCGGCGCACTACATCAAGGTGACTGGTGACGCCGCCATACTGGATGAAGTGCGACCCTTCCTGACCGGTCCGATGCTTGAGCCGGGCGAGGGCGACAGCTTCTTCCTGCCGACCGTAAGTGATGAACTCGGCAGCCTCTACGAACATTGCGCTCGCGCCCTGGACGCCAGTCTGGCGGTCGGCCGCCACGGACTGCCGCTGATCGGCGGCGGCGATTGGAACGACGGCATGAACCGCGTCGGGGAGGGCGGAAAGGGTGAGAGCGTCTGGCTCGGCTGGCTATTGTACGCCGCGCTGGGCGACTTCGCAGACGTCGCTATGACCCGCGGTGACAAGGCGCGAGTCGCGAAGTGGCGGGCGCACACCAAGGCGCTGAGCGACGCCCTTGAACGCGAGGCCTGGGATGGCCACTGGTATCGGCGAGGCTGGTTCGACGATGGCTCCCCGCTCGGCTCGGCGACCAGCGAGGAGTGCCGCATCGACTCCATCGCCCAGTCGTGGGCGGTCCTGTCCGGCGCTGCGCGGCCGGACCGCGCGGCCCAGGCGATGGAAGCCGTTGATCGCGAATTGATTCTGCCAAACGACAGACTGGCCTTGCTGTTCACGCCGCCGTTCGATCATTCGGCGCCCGACCCCGGCTATATCAAGGGCTATCCGCCGGGCCTGCGCGAGAACGGCGGGCAGTACACCCACGCCGCCCTATGGTCCGTGATGGCTTTCGCGGGCCTGGGGGAGGGCGACAAGGCCGCCGCCCTCTTCGGGCTGCTTAACCCGATCAACCACGCTCGTACACGCACCGACATGCATCGCTATAAGGTCGAGCCCTATGTGGTCGCGGCCGATGTCTACGCCGCACCAGGCCACGTGGGGCGGGGCGGCTGGACTTGGTACACGGGCTCGGCCGGCTGGATGCAGCGCGCTGGCGTCGAGAGCATCCTTGGGCTTCGGATTGAAGGCGGCTTGCTACGGCTCGACCCCTGTATCCCAGGGTCCTGGCCTGGCTTCAATATGACATTACGTCATGGTGCGTCACACTACGAAATCACGGTCGAAAACCCGCAGGGCGTGCAGCGGGGGGTCGCGGTCGCCGAATTCGATGGCGTGGCGATCGCGGCGAGGCCGGTGTCAGTCCCCCTGGATGACGACGGCGCCGTTCATCGCCTCGTCGTCCGGCTCGGGTGATCGATCAGGGCTGCAAGGCGAGACCGTGGACCTCATCAATCCGATGGCGGCCCGGGGCCCTGAGTGGTGACGGGCAGGCCAATTCGATCCGCATCAGAGGCCGCAGGTGCGGGACGCGGGAGCCAAAGGAGATAGAAGCTGATGTTAGGCGATGTCGATCCAGGGCTCACCTCATATGTGGACGACCCCCTCCTCGCAAGTTGATAGGCAGTCGTTTGGATTAGATCTGTAGGGTCCCGGAATGAGGTGGCGCGGGTTGATCTTGAAGATTGACGGGCCTTTCGTCCAGGCCTCGCAGATCACTTGGTAGGGTGTTCGCCATCGCAGGACTTCAGGTGCTTGGCGAAGTTGTAGGCGGTGACGAAGACCACGACATGGACCTTGAGGCTTTCCAGGTCGTCGTAGTGGTAAATCTTCACCGTGGCGTCCTTGATGGTGCGGTTTATCCGCTCGGCTTGGACGTTGGTCCACGGATAGTAGGGCTTGGTCAGCCTATGCTCGATACCGGTTTCGATGCAGACGCGGCCGAAGATGTGACCGCCGGCGGAGCTGTGGCCTTGGCTATCGCGATATGTGGGCAGGTCGGCGAAGGCCATGCCGTCGTCGGTAAGCACGATATGGATCTTGTAGGGGAAGGCCTCCACGAGGTTCCTGAGGAAGGCTGAGCCTGCCATCTTGCCGGCTTTGTCGTGGAACTCGACGTAGGTGAACTTCGAGACCCGGTCGATGGCCAGGAACATGATCAGCTTGCCGTCGGCATGGCGCAGCTCGCAGCTGTCGATGTGGACATAGCCGATCTCGTAGGTCTTGAACCGCTTGCGCTTGTCCTTGGTCTCTTCGACCGGCAGCCGGGAGATGCAGTGGCGCTGCAGGCAGCGGTGCAGAGCGCTGGGGCTGAGGTTGGGAATGGTGTCCCTCAGGCAGCCGAGCACGTCGTCCAGCGGCAGCAGCGTCTTCTGCCGGAAGGCCACCACGATGGCTTCCTCGGCCGGCGTCAGAACCGGCTTTTGGCAACCTTCGGCCCCATAGGCGCATCGGCCGTCGTCGTGCGCTGGCGCCACTTGCGTACCGTCTTGGGGTTCACGCCGTAGCGGGCGGCAAGGGTCCGGCTACTCTCTTGCGACGCTTGGAACTCGGCTCGAACACGCGGTGTCGTGCGGGCGCCGCCGTGAAGAACGCTTGCCATAGGCCATCCTCCTCCTGACGAGACAGGACCGATGATGCACCATCAGATTCCGGGACTACACACCTATTACCAGCTTCCCCGATTGCCTGATTCAGGATTCAGCGTTGGGGATGGTTCCCAAGGCTGCTGTGGTCCGGTTGCGTCCGGAAGATCGTATTGTTCTGGAGGCTCGGGTTCGGGCCCCGACGTCGCAGCAGCGTGACGTGCTTCGGGCACGGATAGTGTCGCTGGCTGACGAAGGGCGCTCGACGCGTTCGATCGCCAAGGCGGTGGCGGTGATGCCGCGCACGGTGAGCCTTTGGCGCGGTCGCTGTGCGCGTGAGGGGCTTGCGGGACTGGCGGAAAGGCCGCGCCCCGGGCCGCTGGCCAAGTACGACGACCATACCGGACGGCGGGTTCTGGCGGTTTTGGATCGGCCGCCGCCGGCGGGGTTCGCCCGCTGGACGGGGCCGCTGATCGCCGCCGCGTTGGGGGATGTGCATGCCCAGCACGTCTGGCAGGTGCTGCGCGCACAAAAGCTCGACCTGGCGGCCAGCAAGTCCTGGTGCGGGAGCCGCGATCCGGATTTCGTGGCCAAGGCCGCAGACGTGGTCGGGCTCCACATGGCGCCGCCCGAAAATGCGGTGGTGATCTGTGTTGACGACAAGCCGTCGATTCAGGCCCTGAAATTGCCCAACGGCCGGGCGCTCAGCGGCCATAGCCACGACGACAAGCGCCACGGCACAGTGAGGTGGCGCCGGTTCTCCGCACGGTTTGGCGGCTTGGCCAAGGTTGGTTCGGGTTCAGATCACGCCGCCAGTTTGGGCTCGAGGTTGGCCCTATCCGGGGCGAGCCCCGGATAGGGCGGCGCCTGGATTTGGCCACAGGCCTCGTCGGGGGTGGCCCCGGCAAGAGCCGAGTGGGGCCGGTTGGTGTTGTCGTAGCCGATCCACTTGGTCAGGCCGGCCCGCGTCTCCGATCCGGTCTCGAAGGCGTGGATGTAGGCGCACTCATATTTGAGGCTGCGCCAGAGCCGCTCGATGAAGACATTGTCCATCCAGCGGCCGCGGCCGTCCATGGAGACCCGCACGCCGGCGTCCTTCAGCACGTCGACGAAGCGGGGCGAGGTAAACGGGCTGCCCTGGTCGGTGTGGAAGATCTCTGGCGGCCCAGGTACAGGAAGCCCCGCCGCATCGGGATGTACGTAATGTCGGCGCACCAGACCTGATTGGGCTTGTCGATGGTCAGCCCGCGCAGCAGGTACTTGCAGGCCCGGTGCTCCGGGTGCGGGATCGTCGTACGCGGCTTCTGATAGATCGGCGACAGGCCCATCCTGGCCATCAGCCTGCGCACCCGCATCCGGCCGACCCTGTAGCCTTGGCGGCGGAGATGGCGGGCCATCTGGCGCGAGCCGTACCAGGGCGTCTCCAGGAACGCCTCGTCGATCAGCCGCATCAGCGCCAGGTTCAGCGGGGTCTCGCCCGGCGGCTGGTAGTAGAAGGCCGAGCGGCTGATCGACACCAGGGCGCACTGGCGCTGGATCGAGATCTTCGGGTCGTTGGGGTCGATCATCGATCGCCTCCCCTCGGTCGCCTCGGCCTTGCCCGACAACACCCCGGAAAGCCCCTCGATGGCCTGTTTGCGCCACGCCGCGATCATCGTCTGATGGACGCCGTGCTTCGCCGCCAACTGCGACAGGGTCAGCTCCCCCTTCAACGCCTCCAGCGCCACCTTGGCCTTCAAATCAGCCGCGTACCGCTTCCGCTTCCCAGTCATAAAGTCCGCCCTTCATCGAGGTCGAACCTACCTTGGCCAACTGTCCGAATTTCCGGCGCCGCCTCATTGGTCAACAGCGACCACGCCGAGGCCGGCGATTATGTGGCGATCACGGTGACCGACACGGGCCTCGGCGTGCCGCCCGACGTGCTGCAGAAGGTTTTCGACCCCTTCTACACGACCAAGCCTCTGGGGGAGGGCTCCGGCCTGGGGCTGTCGATGATCTATGGCTTCATCCAGCAGTCCAGGGGCCACGTTGTCATTGACAGCAAAGAGGGATGGGCCACCACCATCCAGCTTTTCCTTCCACGTCATCAAGGTCCCGTGGAGCCGACGGCTCCGATCGACGAGGCCTTCGCACCGGCCGGCGCCGGCGAAATCGTTCTCGTTATCGAGGATAGCGCCGCTGTGCGCCTGCTGGTGATGCAGGTGCTGGAGGAGCTTGGCTATCGGGGCATCGAGACCGCGGATGGTCGCCAGGCTGTGCCTATCCGTGAACCCTCGATGCATATCGACCTGTTGATCAGCGACGTGGGCCTGCCGGGCCTGAACGGGCGACAGCTGGCCGAGATCGCCCGCGAGAGCCGGCTGCAACTTCCGATCCTGTTCATGACGGGCTACGCCAGGCAGGCCGCCGACCAGGCGGCTTTCCTCGACGGCGGCATGGAGATCATCAGCAAGCCGTTCGCCATCGAACAGCTCGGTCGTCGCATCGGTGAAATCCTGCGGCGCAACATCTCCTGAGGTCCACGACCGGATCCCGATGCGGCGAATCCCAAGTGGGAAATTGGCGCCTCAGCCGAACGATAAATTCAGGAACCTTGTCGGGTTGAAAAGTCTTTCTCTCCCACCTCTGGGAGATCCAAGACATGCTGAAATCAATGACGGGCCTTGCGCTGGCCGCGACACTGCTGGCCGCCTGCGGCCAGAAAAACGCCGACCATGAAAAGGTCGAGGGTCCCGCCGTCTCCACGGCTGAAGCGCCGACCAACGCCGCTGTCGACACGGCGCCGACGACCGGTGAAACAGGTCCCACGCCGGGCGCCAGCTCCTACACCGCCGACCAGGCGCGGGCCGCGATTGAGAAGGCTGGATACACCGAACTTGGTCCGTTGAACCAGAACGCCAACGGCGTCTGGCAGGGCAACGCGACCAAGGACGGCAAGCAGGTCAGCGTTTCGATCGACTACAAGGGCGCGATCACCACGCTCTAGCTCTGACTAACCGCACCACAATCCATAAAAACCATAAAAATCTCGGGAAAAAGCCATGAGCAAGACGATTACCCGGCTGTTCGACAGCCATACCCAAGCCATTGACGCGGTTTCCGACCTGGAAGCCCGCGGCATTGATCACGACAAGATCAGCCTGGTCTCCAACAACACCGATAAATGGCACGACGGCCACGCGCACGCCGGCGGGGCGCCTGGCGCTGACGGTCCGCTTGGCGATCGTAATGGCGACGGCGAGAACGATGTCGCCGACGGTGCTGGCAAGGGCGCGGCCACGGGCGGCGTCATCGGCGGCGGCGCGGGCCTGCTGGCCGGTCTTGGCATGCTGGCCATTCCGGGCCTGGGTCCAGTCGTGGCTGCGGGCTGGTTGGCGGCCACCGCCGTCGGCGCCGTGGTCGGCGCCATGGCTGGCGGCGCGACCGGCGGCCTGCTGGGCGCGCTGAAGGAAGCGGGTCACAGCGACGAAGAGGCCAATGTCTATGCGGAGGGCGTGCGCCGCGGCGGCGCCTTGGTCAGCGTCAAGGCGCACGACGACGAGATCGCGACCGTCGAGACCATCCTCAATGAGCGCCGTGGTGTCGACGCAACTAGCCGTGGTGGAGCCTATCGCGACACGGGCTGGACCGGCTTTGACTCGGCCGCAACACCTTATAGCGCCGACCAGATCGGTCGGGAGCGCACCTTGTACGGCGAAGATCGGGCTTTCAACTCGAATGATGAAGTCGCCGTCACGGACGACGAGTTGAGCCGCAGCGATCGTCCGGCCGCGCCGCCGACCACACGGTCCTACTGATCAGGCGCCGCATCCCCGGTTCGCCGGGGGTGCGGTCGTATCAGACCCAGAGGCCGTAACGAATCGTGATGCGACTTTATGCTGCACTGCAGCATTGTCTTGCTGGGCTCGTTAGCGGCCCGGGCGGACATACCGATGCAAGGCCTTGGCGAAACCACCGCGATGCTGGCGCGCCTGCGCCGTTCGATGCCCGGTTTGCTGAATCCTGCCGTTACCTCGCCGGACGGAATGGTGGACACTGAGACCTTCGGTGAGAACCCCGGTGCGCTACGCATGCTATCCTACTCGCCACCCGGCCTACCCCCGGGCGCGCCCTTGGTGGTCGTGCTCCATGGCTGCACCCAGAACGGTCAGGGTTACGCGCGCGACGCTGGCTGGATCACCTTAGCCGATCGCCTGGGCTTTTCCGTGCTGGCCCCCGAACAGCGGGCCGCCAACAATCCCAATCGTTGCTTCAACTGGTTTGAGCCAGGAGACACTCGGCGCGGCCAGGGCGAGGCCGCCTCGATCGCCGCCATGGTGACTACCGCGCTGGCGGCGTGCGAAGGCGATCCTCGCCAAGTGTTCGTCACCGGCCTGTCAGCGGGCGGAGCGATGAGCGCGGTGATGCTCTCCGCATACCCCGAGATGTTCGCGGGCGCGGCGATCATCGCCGGATTGCCCTATGGCGTGGCGCGCGGCGTTCCCGACGCGCTGCGGGTGATGGGCCAGGGAGACGGGCGCTCGGGCGCGGCCCTGGGCGGTCTGGTGGCCCGCAAGACAGGGGCGACCCTCAGGCTGTCGATCTGGCACGGCGACGCTGACTATACCGTCAATCGGGCCAATGCCGAAAATCTTGCCGATCAGTGGACAGCGGCGACGGCGCTGGACGGCGGGTCGGCGACGATCGAGCGACTGAAGGGCAGGACCCGTTCGGTCTGGCGGGGCGAGACTGGCGGTTCGGTGGTCGAACTCAACATCGTCCACGGCCTGGGTCACGGTACGCCGCTCGCGACCAAGGAAGCGGACGGGATTGGCCGTCCGGCGCCCTACATGCTGGAGGCGGGCATCTCTTCGACGCAGGAGATCGCGCGATTCTGGGGCTTGGGCGCCGGTGTGGCGCGTCGGGCTGAGGCGGGGCAATCCCCCGTGCGGCCGGAAGAGCAAGACGCCGCCGCCGAGGAGGCTCCCGTGCAGAAGTTGGGCCAGGACGCCGGTCCCGCGCGACCTTCGGGTGTGGCGGCGCAGGTGCTGGACGCGGTATCGGCCCACGTGCCAGCCGATGTGCGCGCGGTCATTGCCAAGGCGTTGCGCGCCGCCGGACTCATGACCTGATCGGCTGCGGCGCAGCAGGTCGAGTGCGCTATGAGCGACGCAGTCCAGCCGGCCATCTCTCTCTCTGCGGTGATCAACCCGCCGCGTCCACGGCGCAGGGTCGCGCCGACCGCAAGGAACTCGCGTTCGTCGCGGTCGAGCGCACGCGCATGCCCATGGTGATTGCCGACGCGCGAAATGGCGACCATCCAATCGTCCTGGCCAACCAGGCGTTTCTGGACCTGACGGGCTAAGGGCCTGATGAGGTGGTCGGGCGCAATTGCCGATTTTTACAAAGGTGGGAAACCTCGAAAGGGGCCATTGCCGAGATTCGCGCGGCTGTTGGCGAGGGCCAGGAGTGCGACGTCGAGATTCTCAACGAT
The DNA here is from genome assembly GCF_049896325.1 of Caulobacter sp. DWP3-1-3b2. Lineage (NCBI taxonomy): Bacteria > Pseudomonadati > Pseudomonadota > Alphaproteobacteria > Caulobacterales > Caulobacteraceae > Caulobacter > Caulobacter sp. DWP3-1-3b2. The sequence continues at coordinate 171,754 of NZ_JAFCUB010000002.1, read as the reverse complement.
CGCAAGGACGGATCGGCGTTCTGGAACCAGTTGCATCTGAGCCCGGTCCGCGATGAAACTGGACAGTTGCTGTACATTTTCGCCACCCAGCGCGATGTCACCGAGTCTCGCAAGATCCGCAGTCTGGAGGCCGCCGAGCACCGGCTGCTTCGGGAAGTCGATCACCGGGCAATGAACGCTCTGGCCATTGTTGAAGGCATCGTCCGGCTGACCCGAGCCGATAATCCGTCTCAGTATGCCGCCGCTATCCAGATCCGAGTGCAACCCCTCGCCAGGGCCCACGCGCTCTTGGGGCCAGAAGGTTGGCGCGATCTTCAAGTCGACGTGCTGCTGCGTGCATTGGTCGAGATGCAAGGTGGCCGGCGTATCACGTTGCAGCGGCCGCCGATCGAGGTCGGCGCGGCGCTGGTTCAGCCCTTGGCGATTGTTCTGCATGAAATGATCGCCAATGGGGCCCAGCATGGGGCTCTGTCGGCGCCGAATGGCGAGGTTCGCCTGGGGTGGTCGCAAGGTGGCGGTGGGGGTCTCGTCCTGACCTGAACGGAAATGGGCGGACCGCCACCGGCGGCCGCGCGCCCACGCGGGTTCGGCGCGACAATGATTTCGGCGATCATCGAGCGGCAACTGCGAGGCCAGGCGCTGCTGGAATGGCGGCCAGAAGGCCTGTCGGCGCGATTTGACCTTCTGCGGCGCAACCACGCGCGGGGCTTCACGCTTTCGGCGGCGAACGAGGACGGCGCGTCGCGAGGCTGAACACGACGGCTGTGTTTTGCTGGGACTCCGTGTCGGCAGGCCTCCAGCGAGCCAAGGTCGAGCTGAATCCTGATCATCGGTCGGTGGCTGTAGAGATGCGGCCCGCGATAGGTGGACACCTCTGACGCGCATGTCAGGCGGCTTTGGCGCTGATCAAATGATGATCTCGGACGGGCGCTTGCGCCGCGCAGATGTCGCGGATCACCAGAGCCGCAGCCAAGACCTTGGATCGGACGACGCCACTCGTGCGCCTCCGGCCTTGCGCATCCAAGGTCTCCCAGCGCCAGCCGTCGGCCCGCAGACGGATTGAAAACCGCACCATGCTTGATTGGTCGTTCATAGTTCCCGCCCTGCCGGAGAAGGATGCAAAAACGGCAGGTGGTCAGCGTGGTTGCCTAGGGCGGGTTGTCGACACATCGCCTGTGGCCCACGGCTCTGGCCATCGGTCGCGGCGCTGCGCCGCCGATCGTCGCAAGTGAGCGGAATTGGCGAGTCGCAGTTCCCGTGTTTCAAGACCTGCCACAGCGATCTGCGTTTTCGCTTAACGGTCCCACACGGGAGCCAAGCCCGTGCGGCCTGTAATTATGCGAAATGGAAAGACGAAACGGCCGGAACAAAATTTTTCCCTGGGCCTTATTGCTGGCGACCGGCGCGAAGGCGCGCCATTCTTTAGGGAGGCAAACATGTCTATTCTCGCATGGATCGTTCTTGGCCTTGTCGCCGGGTTCATCGCCAGCAAGATCGTGAATCGTTCGGGCGGAAGCCTAGTCCTCGACTTGGTTCTGGGCATCATCGGCGCCGTCGTCGGCGGCTTTCTGTTCAATCAGTTCGGTAGCGCCGGCGTTTCTGGCCTCAACCTCTACAGCCTGCTCGTCGCCACGATTGGCGCGGTGGTCGTTCTGGTGATCTACCACATGCTTTCGGGCCGCCGCGCGCTCTAGCACCGAGGTTCATCACGAACGCGAAAGCCCCCTGGCGACAGGGGGCTTTTTGCGTTTGGTCCCCCGCCGAAGGTCCATCAAATGAGGGTCACTGGACCCGAAAATTGGGCTTCGCGCAATGGGCAAAGGCGTTCCGTGGGCTAGCACGGAACAGCCTGACGCACTGGGATTGGGATTGCAGGCGAGCATTTCCATTGAAGGGGGTGTCCTGGCCCGCCTGCGACTGAACTTCACCATCGAGACGCAATCCTGATCGCCGTGCGATCTTCCGCCTGCCGAAGCTGGGCGCCCTTCAATCTTCTTGAGGCTCTGCAGAGTTCGGTGGGTATGGACGACCGACATGCCAGGGGCGTTCGCGGTGTCCGACTGCGGGGCGGGGAAGGGACAGCGGCCGCGCACATAGCTCGGGATTGGAACGGGCCAGGGGTAAAGAGCCTATCGGCGTCCCATGCGCCTTGGTTCGGCGCATGGGACGAAACGACGGTTCAGGAGACCTAGAACACCTTGCGAACCATGGGCTCGCGCGCCCAGATTCGCCCCGCCTGGGCCGCTGCGATGAAGTCGGCTACGGCCGCCTTGGGCAGGTTGATCAAACCGGCGTCGGCGTCCGGATTGGCCTCGGAGAGGCCGCCCTTGACGAACAGCGGCGCGGCTGACGGCAGGTAGGCGATCACCTTCAGATGGCCGAAAGCGTCACGCACGAAATTTACCGCCGTGGCCTCTAGCGCCAGAGCCGCCCCGCCTTCATCCGACGGCAGCAGGACCACGGCGTCGAACAGCATCGAGGGACCACCATCAACCCGGAAGTCGGCGGCAACGAGTTCGCCGCTCGCCGTCACCACGCCGGAGATCGTCGGTGCGACGATGGCCAGCTTCGCGCCAGCGGCCGCCACCGCTTGGCGGACTTCAGCCAGAATGGCGTCGTCCACGCCGTCGGTCACCAGGCAGCCGACCTTTCGACCGATCAAACCCGGCGCGGCCTTGGCCAGGATACTGAGGGCCGGGGAGAGCTCCATCTCGCTAGCGGGGATGGGCGCAGGCGCCGGCGTGATTTCGCCACGCAGGCCAAGACCGGTCGCGACGCGCAATGCCAGTGTTTCGTCGATATTGACCAGGCGCGACAGCATGGCTTCACGAACCGAGGCCAGATCGCATTTGCTCAGCTCGAAGATCAAGGCGGCGACGATATGGTTCCGTTCCGGCTCGGTCTGGCTGAAGAAGAACATCCGAGCCTGGGTGTAGTGGTCGGCGAAAGCGTCTGGACGCACACGCAACTGCTCGCCCGTCTCGAGCGCGGGGAAGGTCTTGTAGCCCGTCGCCTGGGATTCCCGCGCCACGTCCGCACCCATGTTGGAGGGCTCGTAGTTCACCTGACCCTTGGGGACGTTCATCTGCATGTGGCCGTCGCGCTGCAGATTGTGGAACGGACACTTGGGCTGGTTGATCGGGATCTGGTGGAAATTGGGTGAGCCCAGGCGCTTGAGCTGGGTGTCCTGGTAGGAGAACAGCCGGCCTTGCAGCAGCGGATCGTTGGTGAAGTCGATGCCGGGCACAACGTGCGAGGCGCAATAGGCGACCTGCTCGGTCTCCGCGAAGAAGTTGTCGGGGTTACGGTCAAGCACCATGCGACCGACGACGCGTAGCGGAATGACTTCCTCGGGAATGAGCTTGGTGGGGTCCAGGACGTCGAACGGGAGGGCGTCGGCCTGTTCCTGGGTGAAGGTCTGCAGGCAGAACTGCCATTCGGGGAAGTCGCCGGTGTCGATGGCCTCCCACAGGTCGCGGCGGTGGAAGTCGGGATCGGCGCCGTTGATCTTCACCGCTTCATCCCAGACGACGGACTGGGCATTGAGCTTGGGCCGCCAGTGGAACTTGACGAAGGTCGAGGCGCCGGCGGCGTTGACCAGCCGGAAGGTGTGAACACCGAAGCCCTCCATCATCCGGTAGGAGCGCGGGATGGTCCGATCCGACATGATCCACATGATCATGTGCATGCTCTCGGGCGTCAGGGAGATGTAGTCCCAGAAGGTGTCATGGGCCGTTTGGGCCTGCGGGAATTCCCGGTCGGGATCCTGCTTGGCTGCATGGATCAGGTCGGGAAACTTGATGGCGTCCTGGATAAAGAACACCGGGATATTGTTGCCGACGAGGTCGAAATTGCCCTGTTGAGTGTAAAACTTCACGGCAAAGCCGCGCACATCGCGGGCCAGGTCGGGCGAGCCCTTGTTTCCGGCCACCGTTGAGAACCGGGTGAACACCGGGGTTCGCTCGCCGGGCCGCTGCAGGAAGTCTGCGGACGTGATGTCGGACAGGTCCTCGAGACATTCGAAAAAGCCGTGAGCCGCCGAGCCGCGGGCATGGACAACGCGCTCGGGAATCCGCTCGTGGTCGAAGTGCATGATCTTTTCGCGCAGGATGAAGTCCTGCAGCAGCACCGGTCCGCGCGGGCCGACCTTCAGCGAATTCTGATTGTCGCTGATCGGCACGCCCTGATTGGTGGTCAACTGGCTGGCCGGGTCGCCGGCCTGCTGGTGCAGTTCGCCGCCCGGCGCGACCAGGGTTTCTCCGACGGAGCCATTTCGGTCCTGGGCGCCGTTCACGGAAGATTTCGCAGTGGTGTTGGAGGGGCACTTGGCCATGATGGGGTGTCCTTCGAGCCGCGTGGGCTCGCCGTGGAGGGAGGGGGGGGGCTGTCAGACGGGAACGGGGGGAACGGCCAGCAAAGCCATCAGCTCTGCCTTACGCGCGACGAGCTTGGCGCCCAGAGCGTCCAGGTCGATCGTGGTCTGGCGGACTTCGGGAAAGAGCTCCTCCTCCTCCTCCTTGACGTGGTGGCGGACCTGCTCGCCCAGCACCTTGACCTTGGCGTCGTAGAGGGGCTGTCCTGGCGCGCCGGCCTTGATCTGAGCGGTGAGGGTCTTGGCCCCCATGTGCTCGACGATGGCCTCATCGATCAGGTCGTTGTCGCCAGTCTCTTCGCGGGCTGTTGGGTAGAAGAGCTCTTCCTCGATCTGGGCGTGAACCTTGAGCGCCAGGCAGATCTTGTCGGCCAGCGCCTTCTTGGCCGTGTCGTCGGTGAGGGTCTCGTATTGGTCGAAATAGTCGTCCACGTCGCGGTGGTCGGCGATGAGCGGCGAAAGGGCGTCGGGTCGGCTGGTCTTGGGTGCGGCAGCGGCCTTGGTCGCCGCGCGTGTCGAAGTCTTCCTGGCTTTGGTCTTAGCCGTGCTGGCCATGAGAGGAATTCCAAACGGGGATGAAGCCTGATCAACCGACCCCGTGGCCCCTCGTTCCAGTCATCGCGGGCAGCAACGTTTTTCCGAGCGGCTTGCAGGACTCACCAGCGAGGAGGGTTTGCGCGTGCGCGCCACCGAAATGGCCGGCAACACCCAATTTCATGGCTGTCGACCAGTTTGGCTTGATTGAGGATCACGCCGGCCAGATCGGTCGGCCGGTCGTCCCATCGGTCTCAGCGGGCTCGGAGCTCATTTATCAAATGATACATTGGCGGCGCGCTGTGGAGACTGCTCGATATCGTCGTCAATGAACTGGCCGTCGTTGCGAGGACGCCCCACAATCCGCGCCACGGCCAGGTCCGTGGTTACATTGCCCAAGGTTCGGAAGATGTCGGGGACAGTCTCGACCGCCAGCAAGACCGGCAGGGCGTCGAGGGGCACGCCCATCGCCAGACAGACCGGGCCGATGGTCGCGAAGAATGAGACCTGAGCGGGCAGGCCGACGGCCGCAAGGCTCACCGCCGCGGCGACGAGAACGCCTATGCCCAGATTGGCTGGCGACAGACCGACGCCGTGAAGATGGGCCAGATAGATGGCCACGGCGATATTGGCCGCCGCGCTCGCGGCCCGGAAAATTGACACCGAAAGCGGCAAAACGACCTCTGCGGCCCCGGGTGAGGTTCGCAGAGCACGGGTCGCGGTGATCATCGCGGGCAGGCAGGCGAGCGAGGACTGCGTGCCCAGGGCCACGACCTGAACGGGCAGGGCCGCCTTGGCGAAGGTCATGGGAGAAATTCGCCCCACCAACGCCGCCAGGACATACGCCGCAAGGGTGATCGCCAGGCAGGCGGCGACCACGATCAGGACGTAATGAGCCAACGCGCCGGCCGCCCCCAGCCCCATCTTGGCCCCAACCCCGAAGCCGAGCGCCATCACGCCAAGCGGGCCGGCCAGCAGCACCCAGCGAACGATGACCAACATGGTCGCCACGACCGCCTCGAAGAAGGTCGTCAGCGATGTCCGCAGGTGGGTTTCGATCCGGCTCGCCGCGAACCCGAAGAAGAGGGCGAAGACGACCAAGGGGGCCATGCTCATCTCGGCTGCGGCCTTGACCGGGTTCGCGGGGATCACGCCCTTGAACCATGCCCCAGCTTCGGCCACGACGGGCGGAGCTGAGCCGGCCACTTGCAGGGCGCCGTTGCCCGCGGGGATCGGCGCCCAGGTCAGCGCCAGGGTCGTAAGCACCGCGCTCAGCGCGCAAGCCGCGACCAGCAAGACCACAAACCAGACCATCGCCCGGGCCGCGACGCCGCCCGCCGCGGCGCTGGACGTCGCCGAGCCGACCCCCGTGACAAGCAGGCTAAACACCAGGGGAACGACCGTCATCGTCAAGGCGTCGAGCCACAGCTGGCCCATGGGCGCGGCGATGGCCGAGAGCAGATCGAGCATCCCCGAAGAACGCCCGCTGAGCGCCGCGCCAGCCAGGAGCCCGACGACAAGCCCCAGGAGGATTCGCGTGGACAATGTGTTCCAACGTCTGGTGGTCAAACCTGGTCGCGGCGGGCTCATCGTCTGGCTCCTGTTGAGCAACGCAAACGACGATGAGGGACAATCGCTCCGCCGTGACGGCCGACTCGCGCTCGCGGAACAAGGCGCGAAGACAGGGGTTTGAGGAGGGCTTCGCGATCAAGCGGGCGTCAAACCAGCGGGAACCGGTGATGGACGAGCAAATGACGGGCGTGGCCAACCAGGGCCTGGGACGCCTTCAAGACGGGATTGGCGGCCTGACCGGCAACGACGAGCTCCAGGCCAAGGGCAAGCTCAAGGAAGCTGTTGGCTCGGTGCAGCAGGCGTTCGGCGAGGCCAAGAGCAGCGTCCAGGATGCGTTCGAAGACACGCTGGAAGGCGTGCGGGGCCAAGTTCACGAACAGCTCAATGCGGTTGAGACCTATGTGGTCTCCAAGCCGCTGCCTGCGGTGGCCATCGCCGGCGCCATCGGCATCGTCCTGGGGCTTCTCCTGCGCGGCCGCAGCAAGACCATCTATCTTCGCGACGCGCGCTGATATTTCGCAGCCAGCGATGATGAAGACGCCCTCGGAACGCGGTTCCGAGGGCGTTTTTCTAAGGGGCGACCACCAGCAGCAGGCGGTCGACGGTCTCGCGTCGCTCTGCGTCGCTGTCGGTCGGCGACGTAACCACGATCTTGCCGTCGTCCAGAGAGAACCCGGCCGCCACGCGCGAGAGACGTTTCGCGGCGGCCTGGGCGGCGGGGGCCGTCAGGGTCAAGGCCACGCCCTTGGGGACGGCTCGGACCTGACGCACACCCGTGGCACGGGCGATGGCCTGTAGACGCGCCCGAGATAGCAGCGTCGTGCCCTGGGTTGGGATCGTGCCGAGCGCGGGACGACGACGAAGCTCTGGCCTCGCCGCTTCTCGCGAAGCAGGGCGACATCATTTGATGTGGAGCCCCAGACCCTGTCGATTGTCGCGCCCAAGCGCTCGCCGCGCCATACTTCAGGCGTTTGCGCCTAAGCGCCTTGTCGCATTTCAGACATGGGAAGCCTCTAACTTCGCGGCAGGAACACCTGTCCGCGCGAGAGGTTGGAGCCGGGCAGGAGGAACTTCCCCATGTGCGATAAGACCATTGCCCGCGTCTTGGAAAGCGATGCGCCTCTGACCGCCACCGTCCACCAGCGCGACATCGCCCACGAGGTCGCCAAGGAACACGGCTGGAACAACGCCGCCCTGGTCGGCCGTACGGTGACGATCAATCGGCCGCGCGCTGAGCTCTACGCCTTCTGGCGCGATTTCCGGAACCTGGCCCTGTTCATGGAGAACGTCGAGAGCGTCACGCCAAGCGACGGTGAGCGCTCGCACTGGGTCGTCAAGGCGCCGGCCGGCAAGGCGGTGGAGTGGGACTCGATCCTGACCGAAGAGGTCGAGAACGAGGTCCTGGCCTGGGAATCGGCCGAGGGGGCCGACATCAAGAACGCTGGCCGGATCGAGTTTTGCGACGGCCCGCCCGGACGAGGGACCGAGGTCACCGCGACCATCGTCTACGAACCCCCGGCGGCGACCTTGGAAAGCTGATCGCGAAGCTCTTCCAGAAAGGGCCGAAAATGCAGGCCCGCCGCGAGCTTCGCCGCTTCAAGCAGTTGATGGAGACCGGCGAGATCTCGACCACCAAATCCCCGGACGCCGCGCCGCAAGGCTGACCCAAACCTCACATTGATGGAGACGCCCACGTCGCCTGAGCTTTGGCCCTGTCGCCGAACCTGGGCTACCGCAAACGCGGAACAAGTGCTCTGATCCGCAGTTGCTTTGGCGACGGCGTCCTCTGGCGCGAACGCTTCGCTGACCTCAGAACTCTGTTGAAGGAAATTGAGCCAGGACCGACGTCGCCCTGAAGCCCGGCACGCAGGACATCGTGGCCGACGAGGTGTTTCCACATGCGCAGGAGACGCTTTGGAAGGCACTCACGACAGGTGACCTGATTGCCCGCTGGCTGATGGAGCCCACCGGCGTGGCGTGGATTGGAAAGTTTCGGAGTTCGTTCTGATCCACAGCCTGGTCGGCCAAACCCGGCACATTCCCCTGGGGCGACGGAAGCTTGCCTGATGCCCCAAAGGACATCGCTCTTCGGACTGAACCGATCGCCAGCTGGCGAATTGTCTAGCCGTATCCCCCTCTTGATTTGCACTGTCCCGGAGCTTCGCGCTCCGGGACTTTTTCGTTCAGACGACCAGGCGCTGGCCCGGTCCCCTGGCGAGTAGCGCCGCGACATGGCTCAACGCCTCGCGCAGCACAGATTGCTTGGCCGGGCCGCCCAGCGAGATGCGCAGGCCGTTGGCGTGGTCTGGCGTAGTGGCGAAGGCCTCGGCGGCGACCAGCGACAGGCTTTGGGCGGCCCCTTGGGCATGCACCCGTCCCGCATGCCAGCCCGGGGGCAGGTCGAGCCACACATGAATAGACTCCGCCGCGCCCCTCGCGGTCGGCAGGATTTCGCCGGCTAGGGCCCGCCGCGCGCGAGCCTCGAGACGGACCGCCGAAAGGACGCGCTCGGCGGCGCCGTCGCGGATCCAGCGCACGGCCACCGCCGTGGTCAAGGGCGAGCCCATCAAGGCCGTGGCGCGCAGGCGCGATGTGATCCGCTCGGCCATCCCGCTGGACGGCGCGACCACGAACGCCGTCCGTAAACCCGGAGACAGCGTCTTGGACAATGTCGCCACATGGAAGGCCAGATCCGGCGCAAGCGTGGTCAGGGCCGGAAGCGGAGCGTCGAACAGGCGGCTATAAGGATCGTCCTCGATCAGCCAGACGCGGTGTGCGCTGGCGATCGCGGCGACCTCGCGGCGTCGGGCCAGGCCCATCGTCGTGGCGACCGGGTTCTGGGTCGTCGGCACCACATAGATCGCCGCAGGCCGCTGCTCGCCGCAAAGTCTGTCCAGCGCCTCGGGCACGAAGCCCTGGTCATCGACCGAACAGGCCAGCAAGCGAAGGTCCAAGGTCTCGGCCAGGGCGAGCAGGCCGGGATAGGTCAGCGGCTCGACGACCAGACTCTGGCCGCGGCCGGCGATCGTCAGCAGGAGAGCGGTGAGGGCGGCCTGGGCGCCGGGGCAGACCATGATGCGGTCCAGGGCGATCTCGCCCATGACGGGGGCGAGCCAGGCCGCGCCGGCCGCGCGCTGACCCGGCGTGCCGGGTCCAGCGTGATAGGCCATCAGGGTGGCGAAGTCGGTGCGATCCAGGATGGCGGCGGTGGTCTCCTTCAACAGCGCGGCCAGCGACAGGCCGGTCGGCGGCGGCGGAAGGTTCATGCTCAGATCCACTACCCCCGCGTCATCGTCGCCGACCCGGCGGCGCACGAAGGTGCCGCGTCCGACAGCCCCCTCCACCAGGCCCTTGGCCCGGGCCGCGCCATAGGCGCGGGTTACCGTCGTGAAGTCGATGCCGAGTTGAGCGGCGACGGCGCGCTGTGGGGGAAGTTGGTCGCCTGGTTGCAACTCTCCCCCCCGGATCGCGGTTTCAAGAGCCTGGACCAGCGCCAGATAGATCGGCAGGCCGCCGCGTGGCTCGATACGCCCTAGCCAGCCGGTGATGGGAAGGTCGCGGGTCACGGTTGTGTATCCATGACGAAATACATACATTCTAATCATAATGTATGCAATCCGCTTCACTTTGTATGTAAGGCCCGGCGATGACTCCCGTCCTCAATTCTCCATCGAGCCTGAAGGCGGGTTTGCTCTGCCGGTGTCCGCGCTGCGGTGAAGGGCGGCTCTACAGCGGGTTCCTGACGCTGGCTAAGGCCTGCGATCGCTGCGGCCAGGACTTCGCCTTCGCAGAACCCGCCGACGGCCCGGCCTTCTTCGTCATGACCGGCGTCGGCATATTGGTGATAGCCGTCTGGGCCTGGAGCGTCGTGGCTTTCCAGCCGCCGATCTGGGTTCAGTTCGCGACGGTTTTCCCCGCGCTGCTGGTGGGTTGCCTGGGCACGCTACGGCCGGTGAAGGCCTGGCTGGTCGCCGAGCAATATATTCACAAGGCCAGCGAGGGCGGCGCTTCGAGTGTCCAGAGCCGACCGGAGTAACGGGGAGCGCCGCCTGGTTTCAAGATCACCAGTTGAACAGTGCGCCGTCTTCGAGGCGGTTCACCGGCAGGCTGGCGGGGCGGTAAGGTGCTGGGCGGCCAAGGCCTCGTCGATATCGACGCCATGGCCCGGCGCTTCGCCAGGGTGAAGTTCGCCATCCTTGAAGGAGTAGGCGGGGAATGAGCCCGCCCTTTTTCCGTTTTGCCCGATGGCGCGCGAACTCTACTTTGGCCAGAACAAGAATCTGACCGCGCACGGAGCAATCAGGCGTGACGACCACGATCTACGGGATCAAGGCCTGCGACACGATGAAGAAGGCGCGCGACTGGCTGGACGGTCACGGCGTGGCCTACGGATTCCACGACTACAAGGCCGCCGGTGTCGATCCCGCCAGCCTGGAGGTCTGGGCCAAGGCCGTGGGCTGGGAGGCCCTGCTCAACCGCGCCGGCACGACCTTCCGCAAGCTGCCCGAGGCCGACAAGCAGGACCTGGACGAGACCAGGGCCATCGCCCTGATGTTGGCCCAACCGTCGATGATCAAGCGTCCGGTGCTCGACTTTCGGGGCCGACTCCTGGTTGGGTTCAGGCCCGATCAATACCAGGAGGCGATGGGCTGATGGACGCCCGCATCGATCTCGTCATCTTCGACTTCGACGGCACCCTGGCCGACAGCACCGCGTGGGCGATGCGCGCGGTGCGGCCGCTGGCCGAGCGGTTCAAGTTCAAGGCCGTGACCGAAGACGAGATCGCCATGCTGCGAGGCCGCTCCAGCCGCGAGATCATCGCCTATCTGGGCCTGCCGCTCTGGAAGGTTCCGCTGGTCGCCGCCCAAGGCAAGAAGATGATGGCGGCCGAGGCCCATTCCATACCGCTGTTCTCCGGCACCGGCGACTTGCTGCGCGGCCTGTCGGCGGCGGGGCGGAGGCTGGCGATCGTCAGCTCCAATTCCGAGGCGACCATTCGTTCTATCCTCGGGCCCGACCTGGCCGTCCTGGTCAATCACTTTGGCTGCGGCGCGGCGATCTTCGGCAAGGCCGCCAAGTTCAGGTCCGTGGTCAAGGCCTCGGGCGTCGCCAAGGACCGCGTGCTATGCATCGGCGACGAGACTCGCGACATCGAGGCGGCCCGCGAGGCGGGTCTGGCCTGCGGAGCCGTGGAATGGGGCTACGCCACCCGGCGGGCCCTGGCCGACCACGCACCGACCATGATGTTTTCGGCCATGGATGAAATTATTTCCAAGGTCGCCGCATCCAATCAGGGCCTCGGCGCCGACTAGAGCATTTTTCGAGCGAAGTGGTTCCGGTTCGCGTGAAGAAAAATGCGTCAAAACAAAAGATTAGAGCTCACGGCCTGACGCAGTCAGGACGGGAAAATGCTCTAGCCTTCAGAACGTGGTGCGGAGGGTCGCACCGATTTGGAGATGCGGCGGGCGGCCAGATGCTGGTGCGTCGCTAGCTTACGAAAGTTTCATGTGGCTGGGCGCCTCCAAACGCCATGGCTGAGGTCTCTTCCCTACAGAGGTCGGAAGCGTCACGCTCCCGCCAACAGAAACAGGGGAATGAATCATGGATGCGGGTGTTCTGGTTCCAGTCGGCTTCTTCGCGATGATTGCCGCCATTGCGATCGTCCCGAACTGGCTGCGGATGCGCGAGCGTCAGGAAATGCAGGCGACGGTTCGCGCCGCGATCGAGAAGGGGCAGCCCTTGCCGCCCGAACTGATCGAGGCCCTGTCGAAAGACGTCAGGGTTCGCAAGAGCTCCTCGGCCCAACGCGATCTGCGGATCGGCGTCATCCTGATCGCGGTGGCCGGGGGTATCGCTCTGACGGGCGTCGCGCTGGGCGGCATCAACGACAACGCCATGTTCGGCACCGTGAGCGGGGCCGCCGTGCCCGGCATGGTCGGCTTGGCCTTCATCCTTCTCAGCTTCTTCAACCCCAACAAGCGTCCTCCGGAAGTTTGACGGCGAACGCGGGGAAGAGGGGACAGATCTGATGGGCATCGGGCGCCCACCCACCGGCCACGATATCGAGCTGGCCGCCTTGGCGGCGGCGGGAGATCGGATGGCCTTCGGCGAGCTGGTGCGTCGCCACGGCTCGGCCGTGCGGGGCCTGCTGCGCCGGCTGGGCGCGGACTCCGCCACGGCTGACGACATCGCCCAGGACGCTTTCCTGGTCGGGTTCGAGCAGATCGCCGACTATCGCGGCGAGGGGTCCTTTGGCGGGTGGATCAAGAAGACCGCCGCCCGGCTCTATCTGCGCCGGGTCAAGCGGGACTCGCGGTTCGTGCTGACCGAGACCGCCGAGGACTCCGCGCCGATCGCGTTGGACGGCCCCGGGGCGACGGCCGACCGTATGGATCTGGACGAGGCGCTCAAGATCCTGTCGCACGCCGAGCGCCTGTGCGTATCCCTCTGCTACGGAGCCGATTGGTCGCACACCGAGGCCGCAGAGCTCTTGAATATCCCCCTGGGGACGGTCAAATCCCATGTCAAACGTGGTCTGGATAAACTCAGGACCCGAATGGCGCCGCCATCGGGACGCGTCTCGAACGACTCCGCGAGGAGGGAAAACCTTGGCTGACCTCGATTTCGAAACCCAACTTTCGCGGCTCTATGGCCAGCCGCCCGTGTTCCGCGATTCCGAACAGTTCACCCAGCGCGTCACCGACAAGCTGGATCGTGGCTGGGCCCTGCGCCGCGCGGTGATCGGCGCGACTGGCGTTGTCGCCGGTTTGGCGGTGGCCGTGCAGTTGATCGGTAGCCGTTTCGCCGAGGAGTTCTCAAACGTCTCGCGCGACGGCGCTCAGCAGCTCGACCTGGGCCTGGGCAAGGTGGTGGCCCGCTACGACCAGTTCTTCTCGATGGGCAGCACCGAGGCCATCTGGCTGGCGGCGGTGCTGGCGGCCCTGGCGCTGGCCTTCGTGGTGACCCGGCTGGTAGACGAGGTTTAAACCCGCCTTTTTCATCGATCATGTTGCGGTGCGGAACGATCTGGCGGAAAACGGCGCACGCTTTTTCCAGGAGGGCTCACCTTGTCCGCTCATCGTGAAGAAAAGATCCGTCGCCTGGCGGCCCCTGACATCACCGCCCGCAAGGGGGGCGAGCCTCTGGTTTGCCTGACGGCCTACACCGCGCCGGTGGCCGCTGCCTTGGACGACGCCTGCGACGTGCTGCTGGTGGGCGACTCGCTGGGCATGGTGGTGCACGGCCTGCCCAACACCGTTGGCGTCACCATGGAAATGATGATCCTGCACGGCCAGGCGGTGATGCGTGGCTCACGCAAGGCGATGGTGGTCGTCGACATGCCCTTCGGCTCGTACGAGGGCCCGCCCGAAGAGGCCTATGCCAACGCCGTGCGGCTGATGAAGGAAACCGGCTGCCAGGCGGTGAAGGTCGAGAGTGGCCCTACGGTGCCCGAGACCATCGCCTATCTGGTGCGGCGCGGGATCCCGGTCATGGGCCATGTCGGCCTGCGCCCGCAGGCGGTGCTGGTCGATGGCGGCTTCAAGGCCAAGGGCAAGGACGAGGCCGGCCGGGCCGTCGTGCTCGAAGAGGCTCGCGCCACCGCCGAAGCCGGGGCCTTCGCCGTGGTCGTCGAGGGCGTCGCCGAAAACCTGGCTCGCGAGATCACCGCCGCCATCGCCCCACCGACCATCGGCATCGGGGCCTCGGCGGGGTGCGACGGCCAGATCCTGGTCACCGACGACATGCTGGGCCTGTTCGACTGGACGCCGAAGTTCGTGCGGCGCTACGCCGACCTGAAGAACCAGATCCAGCAGGCCGCCGCCGACTACGCGCGCGACGTCAAGGCCCGCACCTTCCCGGGCGAGGCCGAGACTTACTACGCCAAGAAGGGCTAGGGCCGCTTGTCTCGTTGAGGCCGCTCCGCCCCGTTGCGGCTGACCCAGACACGCTATAGGTTCGCCGCCTCGGCGAGCCCGTTCGCCTTTGGTTTTCATCTATGGCGTCAATCTCGGAGCAATCCGGCGTTGCCGCCACCGGGCGCAGTTCTCGCCCCTATCGGAGCCTCGTTCGTGGTCGATGTGTTTGACGAGGTCGAAGAGCAACTGCGCTCCGACCGCTACAAGTCCCTCGCGCTGAAGTCGCTGCCTTGGCTGGGCGTGCTGGCGGCCGTGGCGATTCTCGCCGTCGGCGCCTGGTGGGGCTGGACCCATTATCAGGAGGGCCAGATCGCCAAGGCTTCAGAAGCCTACCAGGCGGCGTTGGAGAGCGAGCAAAAGATCGGCCCGGTCAAGGCGTTCCCGGCCTTCGAGGCGATCTCCAAGACCGGCCCGGCCGTTTACAAGACCCTGGCCCTGATCGAGATGGGCGGGGCGCGCCTTGAAGAGAACAAGACCCCCGAAGCGGTGGTCTATTTCGACCAGGCGGCCAAGCTTGCGCCCAATCCCATCCTGGCCGACCTGGCCGGCCTCAATTCCGCCTTGGCGCTCCTCGACACGGCTTCCTACAAGGATGTCGAGGCGAGGCTGACCCCGTTGATGGGCGAGAAGAGTCCCTATCGCGTTCAGGCGAAGGAAGCGCTGGCGTTCGCCAAGCTGCAGGCTGGTGATCTGGCCGGCGCACGGGCTGACTTCAGCGTGCTTTCCAACTCGCTGGACAACCCGTCGGACGAGGTCCGCCAGCGCGCCCAGGGCGCGATCGCGATGATCGATTCCGGTTCGGCCAAGAATCTCGCCGCCGTCGTCAAGGCCGCCAAGGCCTTGCCGCCGTCGGCCCTGCAGGCGCCGCCCGCCGGCCTTCCCGCCGCCCTCAATTCCGCCCAATGAGCCGCCGCACCATGACTTCAAAGCGTTCCCTGCTTCTCGCCGCGCTGCTGACGACTGCGGTGTCGGTCGCCGGCTGCTCGACGATCTCCAAGATCAATCCGTTCGACAAGAAGGAGGCCAACAAGACCCTGGCCACCCAAGGTCAACGGATTTCGGTCATCGCCTTCGACCAGAAGGTCGAGCCGGCCGAAGCGCTGAAGGGCTCCGATTTCTTCCTGCCCGAAGCAAAGGTGCAGGCCGACTGGCCCCTGCCGGGCGGCAACGCCGAGCAGTCGGTCGAACACGTGGCCGCCGCGGCCAATTTCGACATTGCCTGGCGCAAGGGTTTTGGCCAGAAGGCCAACAGGAAATTCCACGTCACCGCGCCGCCCGTGGCCGCCGACGGCAAGATCTTCGTGATGGACGGCGAGGCCACCGTCGTGGCCATGGACGCCCGCAGCGGCGCGACCGTCTGGCGCAAGGACCTACGTCCCGCCAAGGCGCCGGGCAAGAAGCGCGGCATGTTCGGCTTCGGCGGCTCGGGCGATCGCACCGGCTTTGGCGGCGGCGTCGCCTATGCCGGCGGGAAGCTCTACGTCTCGTCCGGCTTCCGCTTCGTGGCCCAACTGGACGCCGCGAGCGGCGCCGAGGGCTGGCGCCAGGAAACCAGCACTCCCGTCCACTCGGCGCCGACCGTCTCTGACGGCCGGGTGTTCGTTACCTCGACCGACAACGAGCTCCTGACCTTCAATGCCGCCGACGGCGCGCCGGGCTGGACCTATCAAGCCCTGATCGAACCGGCGCGGATCCTGTCCGCCTCGAGCCCGGCGGTCAGCGGCGACACCGTCGTGGCTGGCTTCGCCTCGGGCGAACTGGTGGCCCTGCGCACGACCAACGGCAACGACCTGTGGAGCGAGGCGCTCAGCCGCGCCAGCCGCACCAACGCCCTGTCGGAAATCCGCGACATCGCCGGTCGTCCGGTGATCTTCAAGGGCGACGTCTTCGCCGTCAGCCATTCGGGCGTCTTCGCCGCCACCGACCTTCGCACCGGCCAAGCCCGCTGGACCCTACCCGTAACCGCCATTACCACCCCTTGGGCGGCCGGCGACGTGGTCTTCGTGGTCGACAAGGCCGGACAGGTGATCTGCGTGTCGCGGGAAGCCGGTCAAGTCTATTGGATCCGCGACCTCAACAACACCGACAAGCTGTCCAAGCGGCAAAAGAAGAAGCGCGCCAAGCATCCGCTACTGTGGTCGACGCCGATCCTCGCGTCGGGCCGCCTGATCACCGTGTCGAGCGAGGGCGAGGCCGTGGCGTTGAACCCCAAGACCGGCGAGACGCTGAAGACCCTGAAGATCGGCCAATCGGTGCTGCTGGGTCCGATCGCCATGGGCGACGCCGTCTATCTGGCGACCGACGAAGCCAATCTGATCGCTATCCGCTAGACGTTTCGGGCGTCGCCCGAAGCCACAATTCAAGCTGCGCGAACCCGGGCTGGTGCTTACCAGTCCGGGTTTGTCGCTTTTGTCCCCGAAATCGACTAATCACACTCCATGCCTTTGAAACTCGCCATCGTCGGCCGCCCCAATGTGGGCAAGTCGACCCTGTTCAACCGTCTGGCCGGCCGCAAGCTGGCCCTGGTCGATGACCAGCCCGGCGTCACCCGCGACCGCCGGTTCGCCCACGGACGCCTCGGCGACCTGGACCTCGAGCTGATCGACACCGCCGGCTTCGAGGATGTCACCGACGAGAGCCTGGAGGCGCGGATGCGCGCCCAGACCGAGCTGGCGATCGACGAGGCCGACGTCTCTCTGCTGGTGTTCGACGCCCGCGAGGGCCTGACGCCGCTGGACAAGACCTTCGCCGAGATCCTGCGCAAGCGGAACAAGCCGGTGCTGGTCGCGGCCAACAAGTCCGAGGGCAAGGCCGGCGACCACGGCGCGGCCGAGGCCAACAGCCTGGGCCTGGGCGAGCCGATCCAGATCTCGGGCGAGCATGGCGAAGGCATGGCCGAGCTCTATGCCGCCCTGATCGCCATCGCCCCCGAGGAACTGCAGGGCGAGCACGAGGAACTGGGCGACGACAAGCCGATCAAGATCGCCATCGTCGGCCGTCCCAACGCCGGCAAGTCGACCCTCATCAACCGCCTGATCGGCGAGCAGCGGCTGTTGACCGGCCCCGAGGCCGGGATCACCCGTGACTCCATCTCGGTGGATTGGGACTGGGGCGGCCGCAAGGTCCGTCTCGTCGACACCGCCGGCCTGCGCAAGAAGGCCAAGGTCAACGAGAAGCTGGAAAAGCTCTCGACCGGCGACACCATCCGCTCGATCACCTTCGCCGAGGTCGTCCTGCTGATCATGGACGCCACCCACCCCTTCGAGACCCAGGACCTGCAGATCGCCGACCTGGCCGAGCGGGAAGGGCGCTGCGTCGTCTTCGTGCTGGCCAAGTGGGATCTGGTCGAGGACCAGGCCGCCACTCTGAAGGGCTTCGTCGAACACGCCGAACGCATGCTGCCACAGCTGCGCGGCACGCCGGTGGTGGCCCTGTCGGGCGAGACCGGCAAGGGCGTCGAAAAGCTGATGCCGGCCGTGCTGAAGAGCCACAAGGATTGGTCGACCAAGGTCAAGACCCGCGACCTCAACGACTGGCTGCAGATGGCCATGCAGCGTCACCCGCCGCCCAGCGTCGGCGGCAAGCGGATCAAGCCGAAATACATGGCCCAGATCAAGGCGCGCCCGCCCACCTTTGTGCTGTTCTCCAGCCGCGCCGACCAGATGCCCGAACAGTATCGGCGCTATCTGATCAACAGCCTGCGCGAAAGCTTCGACCTGCCCGGCGTGCCGCTGCGCATCACCATCAAGTCAGGGGCCAATCCCTACGCCGAGGGCGAGGCCAAGGGCCACTCCGGCAAGGGCAAGCGCGAGTTCGAACGCAAAGAGCGCGAGGCCGAACGCATCAAGGCGTCGCGCAACACCGTCAAGAAGTCGGTCCGCCTGGCCGAGGCTGCGGCGGCCGCGGCCGGCGTCGAGTTCGAGCCTGGCCATCAGGAGGCCACCCCGACCAAAGCGGCCGTCCGGATCGCCAGGAAGGCTGGCCCCACCGTGACCAGAACCGCCAAGCCAATCGTTCCGACCAAGGCCGCGCCTGCGGTCGAGCCCGGCAAGGCGGCGGTCAAGTCGGTCAAGAAGCTGGGCCCCAAGGCCCAAAAGAAGTCCGAGACCCCGAGCTACAAGGTTGGCTTCAAGGCGGCTGGCGGCAAGGCGGCGGGTCCGCGCCGTCCGGTGGCCGGTTCGCGCACTGTGCGGGGCAACAAGGCGCCGCCCAAGGGGCGCTAAAATCGTTTCTCGATCGCCGATCGCGATCGACTTCAGGTGGCGCTTCCCCTGACAGCTTGGCTATAGTTGCCGTGTCAGGGGGAGTGGTTACATGTTTCTTGCCGCCGCAGGGTTCGCCGCCGCGCTGAACCAGGCCGACGCCGTCGCTGGCGCGGCGCCGATCGCCGAGCTTTCCAGCCGTATCTGCAGCGCGCCGACGCCGCCGCAAACCATCCGGCCCACCTTGCCGCCTATTCCGAAACTGCCGTCCTGCGTTAATGAGGCCAAGGGCACGCACACCTGTCGGAAAGGCGAACTCGATCGCTACAATGCCAGCATGAAGGTCCGAAACCGCGCGATGGACGAATTCATCGGCGCGGTGAACGGCTATACGGGCCTGCTCAACCAGTACACCCTGGCGGCCAACGAATACGCCCGGTGCGAGATCAGCGAGATCCGCAAGGCCGATGAATAGAGGCGATCACGAAGCGCGTCAGCAACCTCTCAGACGATTGTGCATCGCCGTCGCGGCGATCGACGCCTCGCCCTGGGCCGTGGTGATCTGGTTTAGGCCGCGCACCATATCTCCAGCCGCGTAAAGGCCGGGGATCGAGGTTTGCTGGTGTTCATCGACTACCAGCCGTCCCGACTCGTCGTGGTGGGCGCCGATCGCCAAGGCCAGGCCCGTACGCGGCGTGATACCCAAGGCGGTGTAGAGGGCGTCGAACTCCAGACGAACGCTGTCGGAGAAGCAGAGGGCGCGTGGGCGGTCGATCTGCAGTTCGACGCTCTCGATCGGGGTTTCGACGATCGTGATGTCCGCGCGCGCCAACCGATCACGCTCGTCCGCCGTCAGGGCGTCAGGCGCGCCCGCATGGATCAGGGTAAGTTGGTCGGCATAGGTTTGAAGGAACAAGGCCTCCCGCGCGCCCAAGCCGTCGCCGCCGATCACGCCCACGCGCTTGCCGATCACTTCGAAGCCGTCGCAGATGGGGCAGGTGCGCAGCAAGGTTTGGCGCACGGCGCGTTCGACGCCAGGCAGGGCCGGCTCGTTGTCCTCGACGCCGCATGCCAGCAGGACGGTGGGCGACAGCACGGTTTCGCCGTCAATCGACAGGCTGAAGCCTTCGCCGGTCGATGAGAGGGCGTCCACGGTCCCCGACCGGATCTGCGCCCCGTAACGCACAGCATGCCGGCGTTGCAACTCCAGCAAATCCAGGCCGGAAACGCCTTCGGGAAAGCCCGGATGATTGTGGGTCTCGGGGATCCAGGCGGCCCGGCTGTCGCCGCCATCGATGACCAGGACCTGGCGGCGGAACCGAGCCATGTAGAGCGCTGCGGTCAGGCCAGCCGGACCCGCCCCGACGATCACGGCGTCATATGAGGTCTGGCTCATGGGTGGGCGACGGACAGCGAAGGGCAATTCGTCATTGCGAGTCTCCAGCGCCCATAGACGCGCAAGCCCCTCCTGAGGTTGCGTGAAGGGTCTCGCAAAGTGCGCCTTATCCGATGCTGGCCGATTCCTGACCGCGCGCCTTGAACACCACGACGCCCCTGGGCGGCTCCCGGTCGGCGCGAGCCAGCTCGACGATCAGCGGCGCGAGGGTGTCGGGGGCCGGCACGCTAAGTGGATCCTCGCCGGGGAAGGCGCCGGCCCGCATGCGGGTGCGCATGGCGCCCGGATCGACGCAGAGGGCGCGGACCGTGGTGTTCTCCATTTCGTCGTTGTAGCAGCCGACAATGGCCTCAAGTCCGGCCTTGGACGCCGCGTAGCCGCCCCAGAAGGCGCGGTGGCTCTTGGCGACGCTGCTGGTGATGAAGATCGCGCGGCCGGCGTCGGCGCGGCGCAACAAGGGGTCCATGGCCCGGATCAGCCGCCAGTTGGCGGTCAGGTTGGTGGCCATGATCATGTCCCAGCCCTTGGGGTCCAGATGGCCCACGGGCGTCAGGGCGCCCAGCACCCCGGCGGCGCCGACCAGGATGTCCAGCTTGCCGAAGCGCGCTTGAAGGGCCGCGGCCAGCTGGTCCAGGCCATCGGCCTCGCGCAGGTCCAGCGGGACTAGCGTGGCGTGTTCGCCGGTGGCGGCGAAGATCGTGTCGTCCAGGGCTTCCAACGCGCCCTGGGTGCGGCCCAGGGCGATGACATGGGCGCCGGCCTTGGCCAGGCCGACGGCGATGGCTTCGCCGATGCCGCGCGTGGCGCCGGTGACGAGGGCGATGCGGCCGGCCAGCGGCGTTGCGGAGTCGGACTTCATGAGCGGGTTCTAGTGGCTAAGGCGACGGATTGGAACCGCTGTCAGGCCTCGTCCGCCGGTCGCGCGCCATAGTGCTGGGCGATGACCGAGCAGGCCATCAGCTGGATCTGGTGGAAGATCATCAGCGGCAGCACCAGTATACCGGCCGTGGCGCCGGGAAACAGGATGCCGGCCATCGGAACGCCACTGGCCAGGCTTTTCTTGGAGCCGCAAAACACGATGGCCACTTCGTCAGCCTTGGAAAAGCCCAGGGCCCTGGCGCCGAACACCGTGGCGGCCATGACGATGGCCAGAAGCACCGCGCAGACGGCCAGCAGCAGAAACAGCTCTGGGATCGACACGATTTTCCAGATGCCGCCAACCACCGCCGCGCTGAAGGCCGAATAGACGACCAGCAGGATCGAACCGCGATCCACCTTGCCGACGATGGCCTTGTGCCGTTCGATCCACGGGCCCACCCACGGTCGCAGCAGTTGGCCGATCACGAACGGCAACAGCAGTTGCACGACGATCGATACGATGGAGTCCAGCCCGCCGCCGGTGTCCCCGTGGGCATGGATCAGCAAGGCCACCAGCACCGGCGTCAGGAATATGCCCAACAGGTTCGAGGCCGAGGCGGCGCAGACGGCGGCGGCCACATTGCCCCGGCCGATCGAGGTGAAGGCGATCGACGACTGCACGGTCGAGGGCAGGCAGCACAGGAATAGCATGCCGGTCGACAGGGTGGGGGACAGCACGCCCGACCTGGCGATCAACAGGCCCAGAAGCGGGAACAGCACGAAGGTGAAGGCCAGGATCAGCAGGTGCAGCCGCCAGTGGGTCATGCCCGCCACCACAGCCTCGCGCGACAGCTTGGCGCCGTGCAGGAAGAACAGCAGGGCGATGGCGATCTTGACGATCCAGCCGAGGATCACGGCCAATTCGCCGCGCACCGGAATGATCGAGGCCAGGATCACCATGCTGACCAGCAGCAGGATGTAGGGGTCGATCTTCAGCTTGGCGAGGAGGTCTTTGAACAAGCGCAGCATCCTAGCGGCGACGCCCCGCGTCCTTCGAGGCCGCTGCGCGGCGCCTCAGGATGAGGCATTCAAGATTTGGCTCAACGTTCCTCGTCCTGAGGTGCGAGCCATCGGCGAGCCTTGAAGGACGCAGGGCCTAGGCGCTGACCAGAAGCGACAACTGACGATCAACCTGGTCGTTGCGGCCCTCGGCGATCTCGCGGTCGGTCAGGCGCGTGGGATAGTCGCCGGTGAAATAGTGGTCGGTGAACTGCGGGCGGGCGGGGTCACGAGGACCGGCCTCCAGCGCTTGATAAAGGCCATCGACCGACAGGAAGCCGAGGCTGTCCACTTCCAGGAACCGGGCCATCTCTTCCAGCGACTTGTTGGCCGCCAGCAGTTGGTCGCGCTCGGGCATGTCGATGCCATAGAAGTCAGGCCACTTGATCGGCGGGCTGGCCGAGCGGAGGTGGACCTCCTTTGCGCCGGCCTCGCGGACCATGCGGACGATCTTCAGCGAGGTCGTGCCGCGCACGATCGAGTCGTCGATCAGGATCACGCGCTTGCCTTCCAGCACGGCGCGGTTGGGGCTGTGCTTCATGCGCACGCCCAGTTCGCGCACGCCCTGGGTGGGCTGGATGAAGGTGCGGCCCACATAGTGGTTGCGGATGATGCCCAAGTCGAATGGCAATCCGCTCTGCTGGGCGTAGCCGATGGCGGCGGGCACGCCGCTGTCGGGCACCGGCACCACGACGTCGGCCTCGATGCCGGTCTCGATGGCCAGGCGCTGGCCCATGCGCTTGCGCACGTCATAGACCGAGCGACCGTTGACCACGCTGTCGGGGCGGGCGAAATAGACATATTCGAACACGCAGGGGCGAGCTGGCAGGCTGTTGAACGGCTTGGTCGACTTCACCCCGGTCTCGGAGATGACCACCATCTCGCCGTGCTCGACGTCGCGCACGAAACGGGCGCCGATCATGTCGAGGGCGCAGGTCTCGGAGGCCAGAACCGGCTTGCCGTCGAGATCGCCCAGGACCAGCGGGCGGATGCCCAGCGGGTCGCGCACGCCGATCATCTTCTTGTTGGTGATGGCGACCAGAGCATAACCGCCCTCGATCTGGGCGACGGCGTCGATGAAGCGATCCACGATGCGAGCCTTCCGCGAGCGGGCGATCAGGTGGAGGATCACCTCGCTATCGCTGGTCGACTGGAAGATGGCGCCTTCCTGCACCAGCCGCTCGCGCAGGGTCAGGAAGTTGGTCAGGTTGCCGTTGTGGGCGATGGCCACGCCGCCGGTCTCGAGATCGGCGAACATTGGCTGGACATTGCGGATGCCGCTGCCGCCGGCCGTGGAATAGCGGGTATGGCCGATGGCCATACTTCCTGGCAGACGCTCCACCAGGTCATTGCCAGTAAAGGCGTCGCCCACATGGCCCATATGCCGTTCGGTGTGGAAGCGCTGGCCGTCGAAGGCGGCGATGCCGCAGGCTTCCTGGCCGCGATGCTGCAGGGCGTGCAGTCCCAGGGCGGTGATGGCGGCGGCGTCGCGAACGCCATAGACGCCAAAAACCCCGCATTCGAGACGCAGGGTGTCGTCTTCCGGGTCACGCCAAGGGGCGGAGGAAAAGCGGTCGGTCGACTGGCCGAAAGACGTCATCGCGATTTCTCCACCAGCTCGTCGACGGAGCGACGCTGGGTTCTATCATAGCCTGGTTCGCCCGGCTTGGGTTCGGACGGTTTGTCGCTGGCGCCATCATGGACGGCGTCCTCGATGGCGGGCGCCAGTTTTCCGGCAAGGCCGGCGCCCTTGGGGGCAAAGACCTTCAGCACCTTGGCGCTGGCCGTAGATAGGGGGTAGAGCGCCGATTTCGAGACCCAGGCGGGAATGCGGTCGGGCGGGGTGGCCATGTTGAACACCAGATTGAACACCCCCAGCACCACCAGGCCCCGGATCAGGCCGAACGCCATGCCCATCAGCCGGTCCAGCGTTCCCAGCGCGCCGTCGGCATGCAGCGTCCGGCTGATCGAGGCGCCCAGTAGCCGCAGCAGGATGAAGGCGATGACGAAGGTGACCAGGATGGCGGCCGCCGTGGCCGCCCAGTCGGGGTCCATCAGGCCACGAAACAGCGGTCCGGTGATCCGCAGCCCCAGCAGGGCGACCAGGGCGGCGATAATGAACGACAGGGCCGAGGTCAGCTCGCGGGAGGCGCCGCGCGCGAAGCCCACGATGGCCGAGACCAGCAGGATCAGGCCGAAGATGATGTCGAAAGGCGTCACGTCAGCTGGCCCCAGATTTCGTCGCCGATCCGCCGCACCGCGTCGGCCAGTCGCGACACGCCGGCCACCGGCAGGGCGCCGCCGCCTTCGGGCAGGCCCGACAACGGACCCAGGGCTCGACCAAAGCCGAGTTTCGCGGCTTCTTTCAAACGCGTCTCCATACGGCTCACGGGCCGCACCTCACCGGAAAGACTGACCTCGCCGAACACGACGCAGTCCTGCGGCAGGGCGATGTCCAGGGCCGAGGAGGCCAGGGCCGCCGCCGCCGCCAGGTCCGCCGCGGGCTCGGTGATCCGCAAGCCCCCGGCGACGTTCAGATAGACGTCCTTGTTGCCAAAACCAAGGCCGCATCGGCTTTCTAGCACGGCCAGCACCATGGCCAGGCGCCCGGAATCCCATCCGACCACCGCGCGTCGCGGTGTTCCGTACGCGGAGGGCGCGACCAGGGCCTGGAACTCCACCAACACGGGTCGCGAGCCCTCGATGCCGGCGAATACCGCCGCCCCCGCCGCCCGCTCGCCGCCCTCGTTGAGGAACAGGGCCGAGGGGTTTTTGACCTCGCGCAGGCCCGAATCGCCCATCTCGAACACGCCGATCTCGTCGGTGGCCCCGAACCGGTTCTTGGCCCCGCGCAGGATGCGGAACGGATAGCCGCGCTCGCCCTCGAAGCTGAGCACCGCGTCGACCAGATGCTCGACCACGCGCGGCCCGGCGATCTGGCCGTCCTTGGTGACGTGGCCGACCAGCAGGATGGCCACGCCCTTCTTCTTGGCCAGGCGCACCAGTTCCTGGGCGCAGGCCCGCACCTGGGTCACCGTGCCGGGACCGGCCTCGTGGGCGTCGCTCCACATGGTCTGGATCGAGTCGATGACCACCAGGTCGAAATTGTCGCGCTTCAGTCCGTCGAGGATGTCACGCAGGCTGCTCTCGGCGGCGAGCTTCACATCGGCATGGGCCAGGCCCATGCGCTCGGCGCGGCCCCGGATCTGGGCCACGGCCTCTTCGCCGGAGATATAGGCGCAGGACGCGCCGCGCATCGAGGCCTTGGCCACCACCTCCAGCAACAGGGTGGACTTCCCCACTCCGGGGTCGCCGCCGATCAGGATGGCCGAGCCCGGCACCACGCCGCCGCCGCACACCCTGTCGAATTCGTCGACCCCGGTGATGATGCGGGGTGGGGCGGGGGTGTCGCTTTCCAGGCCGGTGAACTGCAAACCGCGCGCGCGGCTGGCCTTGGTGACCGACAAGGCCCCTGGGGCGCGAGCGCCGGTTTCCTCAACCAGGGTGTTCCAGCCCTGACAGGCCGAGCATTGCCCCGACCACTTGGTCGTGACCGCGCCGCAGGACTGGCAGGCATAGACGGCGCCGTCTCGGGCCATGGGGTCTCCTGATTCGCGCGTGACTGGAGACTACAGGGTGCCGGGGCGATGCGCCAAAGCCGGACGTGGCATTCTGCGCCGGTGTCACGGACCAATGTTCTCAGCGACGCAAGGCCGATGGCGCATAGGGCTCACCCTCCCCAAAACTCTCTTCATCCCGGCGAAGGCCGGGATCCAAGCCGAATCTGGCGGTTTCGTTCTGAATCAACGGTTGGCGCAGCTTGGGTCCCGGCCTTCGCCGGGATGAGGGGATGAGGGGGGTGTTGGAGCGAAAGCTTCAACCGCCCTTCACGACCCGCCGCGCCCTCGGCGCGATGCGGGTGAGCAGCTCGTAGGCCGTGGTGCCCGCCGCCGCCGCCGCGTCGTCGATGAGCCGTTCGGGGCCGATGATCTGCATCATCGCACCCGGCCTTGCCGCGTCGCAATCGGTGATGTCGACGGCGATCAGGTCCATGGAGACCCGGCCCAGCATCGGCCGCAGGGCGCCGTCGAACCACATCGCCCCGCGCGGATGGGCGGCGCGGGGCACGCCGTCGGCGTAGCCGGCCGCCAGTATGGCGACGCGGGTGGTCTCGGTGGCGGTGAAGGCCGCGCCATAGCCGATGCTCTCGCCGCGCGGCACGACCCGCGCCTGCAGGATCGGCGCTTCCAGGGTGGCCACGGCCTTGATCCGGGCGTCGGGCAGGTCGCGCGGGCCGCCGCCATAGAGGCTGATCCCGGGACGCGCCTGATCGAACTGGTAGTCGCCGCCCAGGAAGATCCCGCCGGAATTGGCCAAGCTGCGACGGGCGTTGGGGAATAGGGCCGCCGCCTCGGTGAAGCGGGATAGCTGCCGGGCGTTCAAAGCATGGTCCGGCTCGCTGGCGCAGGCCAGGTGGCTGATTACCAGGGTGAGGTTGACGTGCTTGAGGCGGTCCATGGCCCCGGTCAGCACGACGGCCTCCTCCGGACGCAGGCCCAGGCGGTTCATGCCGGTGTCGATGTGCAGGGCGGCGTCCAGCACTCGGCCGCGCGCATGGCTATTCCAAGCCTCGATCTGCGGCAGGCTGTTGAGCACCGGCGTCAGGCGCGCGGCCTCGATGGCCGGGGCCGCGCCGGGCGTCACGCCGTCGAGCAGGTAGATCGTGGCGTCCCGATCACCCAAACTCGCGCGCAAGGCTAGGCCCTCCGACAGCCGGGCGACATAGAAGCTCCGCGCGCCTTCGTCCCACAGCCGGCCCGCCACCAAGGCCGCGCCCAGTCCGTAGCCGTCGGCCTTGACCGCCGGCGCGATCTCGGCCCCGCCCGCCGCGGCCTTGAGCACGGCGTGGTTGGACGCCAGGGCGTCGAGGTCGAGGGTTAGCAGGCTGGTTTCGGTCACGGGGCAGGGCGTAACCGAGGCCGCCGTCCAAGGCCAGTGGAGATCGCGTTCAGTGATGCAGCAGAAACTGTGTCGCCAGGTTCTCCACACCGCTGGCCAGGATCTGCACGCCGATGCACAGCAATAGAAAGGCGACCAGACGCGACATCACCCGAGCACCAGAGACGCCAAGCAGGGCCATGACCCGATCCGAGGCGCGATACAGCAGCCAGATCGACAAGGCGATCGCCACGGCCGCCAGGCTCGCGCCCAGGAAAAATGGCACCACGGTGTGTCCGCCGGCCGGCCTCTGGGAAGACAGGGCGATGGCCACGGCGATCGAGCCTGGTCCGGTGGTGAACGGCATGGTCAGGGGGAAGAAGGCGATGTCCTCGGCGCGTTGCTGGGCCGGCGCGGCGTCGCCGCTCTTGCGGTCCTCGTAGTCTTCTGGATCCATCAACAGGCCCCACGCGCGGATCGCCACGACCAGCCCGCCAGCCACCCGCAGAGCGCCCAGGCTGACACCGAAGAAGTTGAGGATATAGCCGCCCAGTAGCAGCGAGCCGAGCAGGATGGTCAGGGCGTAGACCGCGATCTTAGCGGCCAGGGCGTGGCGCTCGGCCGGCGTGCGATGGCTGAGCACCTGGTGGAAGATCAACGAGGCGCCGACCGGATTGACGATCGAGAACAGCGCCGGGAAGGCCAGCAGGAAGGCGCCTGCCACGGTGTCCAGGGGCAGGGGGTGGAAGTCCATCGATCAGCCTCGCGATGTGAACGGCGCGACCCTGACCCGTGTTTGTCCGTCAGGTCAAACGTCGGCGCGCCCCTATTCCTCGCTGCCGCTGCGGTGCTGGTGGAAATAGTGGTCGCGGGCCAGATTGCCAAAGCGGGTGGTGTCGCTGTTGAACGACAGGCGCACGGTCCCGATCGGGCCGTGCCGCTGCTTGGCGATGATCACCTCGGCCAAGCCCTGCAGGCGGTCCATGTCCTCCTGCCATTGCAGGTGCTCGGGCGTGCCTTCGCGGGGCTCTGCGCGGCCGACATAATAGCTCTCGCGATAGACGAACCAGACCATGTCGGCGTCCTGCTCGATCGAGCCCGATTCCCGAAGGTCGGAGAGCTGGGGCCGCTTGTCCTCACGGTTCTCGACCTGGCGAGATAGCTGCGACAAGGCGATCACCGGGCAGGCAAGTTCCTTGGCCAAGGCTTTGAGACCCATGGTGATCTGGCTGACTTCCTGAACCCGGTTGGCGTTGGCGCCCAGGTCCGAGCCGGTGACCAGCTGCAGGTAATCGACCACCACCAGGTCCAGGCCCACCTGGCGTTTCAGGCGACGGGCCCTAGCGGTCAGCTTGGCGATCGAGATGCCGCCGGTGGCGTCGATATAGAGCGGCGCCTCCTGCAGCTCGATGGCCGCGTCGCGCACCCGGCCAAACTCCGAGGCGTCGATCTCGCCCTTGCGCAGCCGGTCGCCCGACACGCCCGAGGCGTCGGCCAGCATCCGCAACGCCAGCTGCTCGGCGCTCATTTCCAGCGAGAAGAAGGCGACGACGCCGCCGCTGACCGTCTTCTTGCTGCCGTCTGGCTGGGGTTCCCAGGCATATTTGCGGGCGATGTTGAAGGCGATGTTGGTGGCCAGCGCCGTCTTGCCCATCGAAGGGCGGCCAGCCAGCACCACGAGGTCGGAGGGGTGCAGACCGCCGATCTTCTGGTCCAGGTCGATCAGGTCACAAGCCAGGCCCGACATGCCGCCGTCGCGGCTGTAGGCCTCGGCGGTCATCTCGACCGCGCCGCGCAGGGCGTCGCCGAAGCTGACGAAACCGGAGCTGGCCACGCCGCTTTCGGCCAGGGTGTAGAGCTGCTGCTCGGCCGCCTCGATCTGGTCACGGGCCGGAAGCTGCACCTCACCATGGCCGTGGGCGGTCGTCGAGATCGTCCCGCCGATGCGGATCAGGTCGCGGCGCAGGGCCAGGTCGAACACCGCCCGCGCATAGTCGCCGACATTGGCGGCGGGGGGCGCGCGATCGACGAGGTCGGCCAGATAGCGCAGGCCGCCCAGTTCCTCGAAGGCCGGGTCCTTCTTGAACTCGTCGGCCAGCAGGATCGGCTCGGCCAGCTGGCCCTTGCGAATGTGGGTCTCGATCGCGCCGAACAGCCGGGCGTGGAAGGGCTCGTAGAAGTGACGGCCCTGCAGGCTGTCGGTCAGGCGCTCATAGGCGGCGTTGTCGTACAGCAGCACGCCCAGCAGCGCCTGCTCGGCCTCCAGATTGTGCGGCGCGACAGCGACGATGATCTCGCCCATCGGAGAGAACGGGCGGAGGTCTAGAGCGGGGACGAGCGACATGGGCACAGGTTAACGCGGAGCCTTCCCTCGCACACGGTCCGCATGGCCGACGGCGACAGATGAACGGGGATGTTTTGTGTATGTTCTGCGCCCGGCTTACGACAGACCCGGACGCATGAGAAAGGCGCGGAGATCGCTCTCCGCGCCTTATGGATTGACCCTAGGTCAGCCTACCAGCTGTAGCTGAGGCGGCCATAGACCAGTCGCCCGTTGAAGCCATAGGGCGAGAAGTTGCTGTAGGGCCCCGCACCGCTGGTGTTGAGATTGGGCGGCACCTGGTTGGTGTAGGAGTCGAACAGATTGTCGGCGCCCACCGAGGCCGTCAACCCGATCGGGAAGGTGTAACGGGCTTCGGCGTCGATGACGCCGCTCTTGCCGGTATGCCAGTCGGTGCTGCCGTCATTGGCGGTGCCGGGGGCCAGCACGTCGCCATAGAAGGTCGAGCGCAGGGTCGCTCCCCACTGGTTCTTGCTCCAGTCGCCCTGCAGGGTGACCTTCTGGCGCGGCGTGCCCTTTTCGAAGCGCAGGGTGGCTTGGCGGGCGAACAGCGATTGCGGCTTGGCCAGAGTGGTGGTGACCGGCGTCTTGTCGACGCTGAAGTCGTTGAGATTGCCCGCCAGGGTCAGGTCGAACGTGCCGGCCTGTTCGTCATTGATCCGGTAACGCGCCACCACGTCGATCCCCTGGGTCGAGGTGTCGACGCCGTTGATGAAGATCCGGGCTGCGGTCGTGCCATAGCGCGCGAGCAGGGCGCCGATCTGGGCGGCGTTGGGGTTGGACGCGCTGGCAGCGTTCGAGAACAGTTCCGACAGCACGATGCGGTCACGCACGTCGATCTTGTAGCTGTCGATCGTCAGCTCGAAGGCGCCCTTGCGATAGACCGCGCCGAGCGAATAGTTGGTCGATTTCTCGGCCTCAAGCGGCTTGCCGCCCAGCGCCAGGCCCACCGGGCTGACCGACGGATAGGTGCCGGATTCGAACGGCACCAACACCGTGCCGCCGCCGCCCGGCAGAGCCTGGGCCACATAGGTGATCGAGGTGGCGGTGTAGTACTGCTGCTGCAGGCTCGGGGCGCGGAAGCCGGTCGAGACCCCGCCGCGCAGCGCGAAGGCGGGGGTAAAGTCATAGCGCGCCGTGAACTTGCCCGTCGTGCTCGAGCCGAAGTCCGAATAGTCTTCGTAGCGGCCCGCGACGCCGACGGTCAGCTTGTCGGCGACCTTGCCTTCCAGGTCGATATAGACCCCGACCTCGTGGCGATCGACATCGACAGCGTTGCTCGGCGCGAAGCCGGTGAAGCCGCGCGAGCCGAAGGCCAGAGTCGGCGAGACCGTACCGCGGGCATAGGAAGCGACCTCGCCTGCATTGATCTGGAAGCCTTCGCGGCGGGCTTCCAGACCAAAGGCGACGTTCAGCGGAGCGGCCAGGCCCACCTCGACCTCGCGGCTGGCGTCCAGGCCGAAGGTCAACTGGTCATAGGTCAGGCCGCCGGCCTTGAAGCTGTGCGGCGAGGTCGGGCCATAGGACGGGTTGATCGTGTTCTCGACACCAAAGTCGATGTCGTTGCGGCCATAGACCAGGTTGGTGTCGATCTTGAAGCTGCCCAGTTCGCCGCGCAGGCCGCCGGCTGCCGTGACGTCCTCGGTGTCGGTGGTCACCAGCGGCAGGTAGCCGCTCGGATAGACCGACGGGATGTTCTGGCTGGCGTCGGTGGGCAGGCGGAAGCTGGCGGCGGAGTTGGCGTCGCGCTGCTGATAACCATACCAGCCATAGGCTTCCCAGCCGGCCGCCAGGGGCTTGGCGGCGTTCAGATAGACCGAGACGTCCTCGGTCTTCGGATCGCCGGTGCGGCCGGTGACGCGGGCGGGACTGACGCGCGGGTCGAAATCGGCGCGATTGGTCGGGTCGAGGTCGCGGTACTGGGCCGAGACGGTCAGGAAGCCGTCGCTGCCCAGCTTGAAGCCCTGCCAGCCAGACACGGTGGCCGAGGCGCCGTCGGTGATGTCGCGCTTGCCGCCGTAGAACCCATTCAGCTGGGTCACGTACTCGCCGTAGGTCACGGTTAGGCCGCCGCCGTGATCGGCCTCGCGCAGGCGCAGATTGACGACGCCGGCGATGGCGTCCGAACCGTATTGGGCCGAGGCGCCGTCGCGCAGCACCTCGATGCGGTCGATGGCGCTAGTGGGGATGGCGTTCAGATCGACGGCGGCCGAGCCGCGCCCGACCGAGCCGTTGACATTGATCAGGGCCGAGGTGTGACGGCGCGCGCCGTTGACCAGCACCAGGGTCTGGTCGGGACCCATGCCGCGCAGCACCACGGGACGGATGGCGTCGGTGCCGTCGGTGTTGGACGGTCGCGGGAAGGTGATTGAAGGCACGGTGGCGGCCAGGGCGGTGGCGATGTCGGTGGCGCCGCGCTGTTGCAGGGCCTTGGCGGTGACCACATCGACGGGCGCCAAGGTGTCGAGGCGCGAACGGCCAGTGGTGCGGGTGCCGGTGACGACCACCTCTTCGACTGCGGTCTGTTCATCCGGGTTCGGCGCCGTGGATTGGGCGTGGGCGACGCCGGCGAAAGCGGCCACGGACGTGGCGGTCAACAGGAAGCTCTTGAAACGCATGACAGTATTCCCCTCTGGAAGCTCCGGGGGCGTCTCGCGCCTTTTTTCCCGAGGCGGAGAGTTCAGTCTCCCCTGGCTAGAGGATGGGTATCGCGGCGTTCGCCTACAAGCTGAGCATTTCTATGTAATTGCACAGAAAAAAACGGCGCGGATTGCTCCGCGCCGTTTTTCAGGTTTCTCAAGGCGCTACGAGCCGATCAGGACTCGTAGTGGTCGCCTTCGAACGAACCGGCGCCACCGGCGGCCATGTCCGAAGCGGCTTCGGCCTCAGCGGCGCGATCCTCTTCGAACTGGGCGGCGACGACGTTTTCGCCGCGCGCTTGGCGATCGGCTTCATCCTGGCTGCGCGCGATGTTGAGGGTAACCGTGATGGTCACCTCGGCGTGCAGCTTCACCTTCACTTCGTGAAGACCCAGGTTCTTGATCGGCTTGTCGAGGACGATCATCGAGCGATCGATCTTGCCGCCGCCGCCCTTGATGGCGTCGGCGACGTCGCGACCCGCGACCGAACCGTACAGCTGGCCGCTTTCGCCGGCTTGACGGATCATCACATAGGTCGTGCCGTCCAGACCTTCGCCGGCCTTGCCGGCGTTTTCGCGGTTCTTGACGTTGCGAGCTTCGATTTCAGCGCGCTGAACCTCGAAGTTCTTCAGGTTGGCCGAGTTGGCGCGCAGCGCCTTGGAACGCGGCAGCAGGAAGTTACGGGCGAAGCCGTCCTTCACCGTGACCACGTCGCCGAGGACGCCAGTGCCTTCGACGCGTTCGAGCAGGATAACTTTCATCGTGGTGTCTCCCTTACTTCACGACGTAGGGGAGCAGAGCCAGGAAGCGGGCGCGCTTGATGGCCTTGGCCAGTTCGCGTTGCTTCTTGGCCGACACCGCGGTGATGCGCGACGGCACGATCTTGCCGCGTTCGGAAACGTAACGCTGCAGCAGCTTCACGTCCTTGTAGTCGATCTTCGGCGCGTTGGCGCCCGAGAACGGGCAGACCTTGCGGCGGCGGAAGAACGGGCGGCGGGCGCCGGCGCCGGCGGCCGGAGCGGCGGCTTCGGGAGCGGTTGTATCGGTCATGATCTCTCTTCTCCCTTACGCGGCCGGCGCGAATTCGTCGCGCGGGCGCTCAGTGCGCTCGCCACGTTCGCGGTCGCGACGGGCCAGAACCGGCGACAGTTCCAGGTCCAGCTCTTCGACGCGGATGGTCATGAAGCGCAGCACGTCTTCATTGATCAGCAGCTGACGTTCCATCTCCTTGACGGCCGCAGCCGGAGCGTCGATGGCGAGCAGGGAATAGTGGCCCTTGCGGTTCTTCTTGATGCGATAGGTGAGGTTACGCAGGCCCCAGTATTCGATCTTGGCGATG
Source organism: Caulobacter sp. DWP3-1-3b2 (assembly GCF_049896325.1). Classification (NCBI taxonomy): domain Bacteria; kingdom Pseudomonadati; phylum Pseudomonadota; class Alphaproteobacteria; order Caulobacterales; family Caulobacteraceae; genus Caulobacter; species Caulobacter sp. DWP3-1-3b2. Next base: position 138,588 of record NZ_JAFCUB010000002.1, on the reverse strand, counting down.
TGACCGCCATTTTCTTCCAGGAGGGCCTTGAGTTGCTCATTCAGAGCTTCGGCCTGTTGCGGCGAGATATCCTGCCGCGCGATGACCACGTGTTCGTAGAACGACATGTTTTCCTTCTTCCGGCTTGGACAGCGGCGTGAGCGACGGCGGAAGTCCGTCGATCACGATGGATCCTGCATGCCGAGCGGGAAATCCCGACCCATAGGGCTGCGTGCAAGACCGCCATCCGTGAGAGGGCGCGCTATTACAGGAAAGCCGGCGGATAGGCAAGGAAGCCGTTGGTCGCCCGGTTTAAAGGCCGTCGTGGCAATATCATACAAATGTGCAGCCTGGCCCCTTCGGTCTGGTGCTAGCGCGTGGTATCGGGCGAACATGGGGTTTCGACCGTCTTCCTTGATCATGGCCGTCTCGGTCGCCCTGGCCGCCGCCGCGCCGGCTGTGGCGGGCGACGTGGTGAAAAAGCCCGACCTGTCGGTCTGGGGCAGTGACGGCCACTTCCGAGGCTATTCGGCCGCCTTGCCGCTGGATCTGTCAACCGACGCCGAGAGCGCTCGGGTGACCGCCAAGGTGGCCGGCGCGATCGATGACCCGACCTACAATCTCGACCTCAATCTCAGCCAGAAGCCCGACGAGCACGGCCAGGCCAATCGGTCGCTCTCGGCCGGCGCTTCGTGGAACGCGCGCGAAGCGGCGATCCGCTCGTCTCTGGCGCGATCGTTCGGCTTCGGCATTCTGCCCAAGACCAACTATGTGCGGCTGTCGATGGACATGAACGCCACCCAGCCGGTGTATCTACGGGGCCGCACGCCGGTGACCCGGGCCAGTCTTCGCTCCGAACTGACCCTGGATGGCCGGCCGGTGGCCTCCATCGCCGTGGGCGGCGGCACGATGGGCGAGGAGGGCTTCGACGTCAGCCTGACCCGGCCTTTCGACATCCCCGCCGAGTTCACCGTCAGCCTGCGCGCCGCCGACGAGCGGGTCCAGGACGGCCGGGTGATGGTCAAGCTGGTCCGGACGACCTGGTAGGGTCCGGTATCGAGCGCGCCGGACCGAAGTCCGACGCTCCCAATGCTACTTCTTGGTCGCCTTGTAGGCCTTAACGGCATCCATGGTCTGGGTGACGTGGCCGGCGAAATTGCCGTCGCTATAGGCCATCAGGATCTTGCCGTTCGGCGCGATGACGTAGGAGGTCCGGTTTGACAGGCCGCCCGGCATCGGCACGCCGACCGCCTTCAAGCCCACGTCGTAGGACTTGATCAGGCCGTTGGGGGCGGCGGCCACCGCGAACTTGTCGCGGCAGTGTTCCTTGGAAAAGTCCTTGATGCGGTCGACGGCGCCGGCCGTGACACCGATCACCGTGGCGCCCAGCTTTTCGAATTCCGGCGTCGCCTCGGCGAACTCATGGGCCTCGGCCGTGCAGCCCGAGGTGTAGGCGGCGGGGAAGAAATAGAGGACCACGGGGCCCTTCTTCAGCGCCTTGGACAGGGTGAACTTGAAATCCTTGCCGGCCAGGGCGGCGGGGGCGGTGAAGTCGGGCGCCTTGTCGCCGACCTTGAGGGCGGCCAGGGCGGGCGAGGCGGCGACCAAGGCGCCGCAGAGGGCGAGGCTGGCGAACAGGCGTTGCATGCTTTGGGCTCCAGAGACCTTAGACCACCCGAGCTACGGGTCGGACGGCAATTTGGACGCCCTGCAACGGAAAGCAAGAGAAGTCGGCGACCGCTGTCTCGCTTGCCCGTCGGCGGGCTTTCCCCTAACCCTCCGCGCCTGCAGTCTATAAAAGAGAGGCGCGAGCTTCCATGAGCATCGCTTTCATCTTCCCCGGCCAGGGCAGCCAGACGGTCGGCATGGGCGCCGACCTGGCCCAGGCCTTCGCCTCCGCCCGCGAGGTCTTCCAGGAGGTCGACGACGCCCTGGGCCAGAAGCTGTTCAAGCTGATGGTCGAGGGGCCCGAGACCGACCTGACCCTGACCGAGAACGCCCAGCCCGCCCTGATGGCGGTCAGCCTGGCGGTCGTCCGCGTGCTGGAGAAGGAATTTGGCGTCGGCGTCGATCGCGCCGCCTTCGTGGCCGGTCACAGCCTGGGCGAATACAGCGCCCTGGCCGCCGCCGGCGCGATCACCCTGTCCGATACGGCCCGCCTGCTGAAGCTGCGCGGCCAGGCCATGCAGCGCGCCGTGCCGGTGGGCGAGGGGGCCATGGCCTCCTTGATCGGTCCCAAGACCGACCTGGCCCTGGCGGAAGCCGCCGCGGCGGCCGGCTCTGAAGTCGGCGTCTGCGTCGTGGCCAATGACAACAACAACGGCAATGTGGTGATCTCCGGCGAGAAGGCCGCCGTGGACAAGGCCATTGAGAAGGCCAAGGAACTGGGCGCGCGGGCCATTCCGCTGAACGTCTCGGCGCCGTTCCACTGCCCGTTGATGCGGCCCGCCGCCGACGAGATGGAGGAGGCCCTGGCCAACACCCTGATCGTCGCGCCCCGTGCGCCGCTGGTGGCCAATGTCACCGCCTCGCCGGTCCATGATCCCGATGTCATCCGCCGTCTGCTGGTCGAGCAGATCACGGGCCGGGTACGCTGGCGCGAGAGCATGACCTGGCTAGCGGGCGAGGGCGGCGTCACCCGTTTCGCCGAGGCCGGGGCCGGCAAGGTGTTGTCGGGCATGGCCAAGCGGATCGCTCCGGATGCGCAAGCCGTTCCCCTGAACAGCCCGGCCGACCTCGAAGCCTTCGCAAAGTCGCTCTAGACCAGGAAATCAGATCATGTTCGATCTCACGGGCAAGACCGCCCTTGTCACCGGCGCCACGGGCGGGATCGGCGGCGCCATCGCCAAGGCTCTGCATGAGCAGGGCGCCCATGTCGTTCTGTCTGGCACCCGCGAATCAGCTTTGTCGGAGCTGGCCGCCCAGTTCGGCGAGCGCGTGTCGTTCGTCGCCGCGAATCTGTCGGACGCCGCCGCCGTCGATGGCCTGGTCGCCAAGGCCGAGGAGGCCGCCGGCGCGCCGCTCGACATCCTGATCGCCAACGCCGGGATCACCCGCGACGGCCTCCTGGTGCGGATGAAGGACGAGGACTGGGACACCGTGATCAAGGTGAATCTGGAAGGCTATTTCCGCCTGTCACGCGCCGCCGCCAAGGGCATGATGAAGCGCCGCGCGGGCCGGATCATCGGCATCACCTCGATCGTCGGCGTCACCGGCAATCCCGGCCAGACCAACTACGCCGCCTCCAAGGCCGGCATGATCGGCTTCTCCAAGGCTCTGGCTCAGGAACTGGCCAGCCGAGGCGTCACGGTCAATTGCGTGGCCCCCGGCTTTATCGCCAGCCCGATGACCGACGCCCTCAACGACGCCCAGAAGATGAGCATTCTGTCGACGATTCCGGCCGGTCGTCTGGGCGAGGGGAGCGATATCGCGGCGGCGTGCGTTTATCTCGCCAGTGACCAGGGCGGCTATGTCACGGGTCAGACCTTGCACGTCAACGGCGGCATGGCCATGATCTGACCAAGTCGTCTTTCCGGGGTTTCACGCCTTTCCGCTTTGAAAGGCCGAGGCCCTGATTTCTAAAGAGTACAGCCGCTAGTCACCCGAAAAAGAACGTGATAGGCGGTGGCCCGACAATTCCCGTGGGGGGTTAGGTTCGCCGAAACCGCCTGCGGAACTGCAAGATTTAAAACGAGGGACTAACAGAATGTCCGACATTCTCGAGCGCGTGCGCAAGATCGTCATCGAGCACCTGGATGCCGACCCGGAAAAGGTCACCGAGAAGGCCAGCTTCATCGACGACTTGGGCGCCGACAGCCTCGACAACGTCGAGCTGGTGATGGCTTTCGAAGAAGAATTCGACATCGAAATTCCGGATGACGCCGCCGAGCACATCCAGACCGTCGGTGACGCCGTGAAGTTCATCACGGAAAAGACCGGCGCCTAAGGCGTCGGGTTCGCAAGGCTCGCGAACAGGACTATTAACCGCCGCGTCGCACGGGCTCTTGCCATCGTGCGCGCGGCGGTTTTCGTATGTGGCCGAGATTCGCGAGCCGGGGGGCGCTGGATTTGTCCGAAATCCCCATATGTCCGCGATGCGAAGGTTGGGAGTGATCCATGCGTAGAGTCGTCGTCACCGGGCTTGGCCTTCTGACCCCTCTGGGTCAGGGCGTCGATGTGACCTGGAAGAACATCCTGGCCGGCAAGTCTGGCGCCAACAGGATCTCGGCCTTTGATCCGACCGAATACGCCTGCCAGGTGGCCTGCGAGGTCCCGCGCGTCGATGGCCGCGGCGGCGGCGGCCCGGATGTCGAGGGGGCCTTCAATCCCGACCTGACGATGAGCCCGCGCGATCAGAAGCGCGTCGACGACTTCATCCTGTACGGGATCGCTGCGGCGGACGAGGCCGTGAAGGACTCCGGCTGGGTCCCGGAAACCGACGAGGACAAGTACCGCACCGGCGTGATCATGGGCTCCGGCATTGGCGGCCTGTCGACCATCGCCGACACCGCCCTGGAACTGGAAGCCAAGGGCCCGCGCCGGATCAGCCCGTTCTTCATCTCCTCGGCCCTGATCAACCTGATCTCGGGCCAGGTCTCGATCCGTTATGGCTTCAAGGGTCCCAACCACTCGGTGGTCACGGCCTGCGCCACGGGCGCCCACGCCATCGGGGACGCCTGCCGCCTGATAAAGTATGGCGACGCCGACGTGATGGTGGCTGGCGGCGCCGAGGCGGCCGTCTGCAAGGTCGGCATGGCCGGCTTCATCGCCTGCCGCGCCGTTTCCACCGGTTTCAATGACACCCCTGAGAAGGCCTCGCGTCCCTACGACAAGGATCGCGACGGCTTCGTGATGGGCGAGGGCGCTGGCGCCCTGGTGCTTGAAGAATACGAACACGCCAAGGCGCGGGGCGCCAAGATCTATGCCGAGGTCATCGGCTATGGCCTGTCGGGCGACGCCTATCATATCACCGCCCCGGCCGAGGACGGCGACGGCGGCTTCCGCGCCCTGTCGGCGGCGGTCAAGGACGCGGGCCTGCAGCCTTCGGACATCGACTATATCAACGCCCACGGCACCTCCACCATGGCCGACGGCATCGAGGCCGGCGCGGTCGAGCGGTTCCTGGGCGATCACGCCAAGAACGTGGTGATGTCGTCGACCAAGTCGATGACCGGCCACCTGCTGGGCGCGGCCGGCGCCATCGAGGGGATCTTTTCGATCCTGGCCATCCGCGACCAGATCGCGCCGCCGACCATCAACCTGGATAACCCGAACGTGACGGTCGCGATGAACCTGGCGCCCAACAAGGCCGTGCCGATGAAGATCGAGGTGGCGGTGTCCAACAGCTTCGGCTTTGGCGGCACCAACGCCTCCGTCGTGTTCCGCAAAGTCTCGTGAGCCGCAAGCCCGCACCGCTCCGCAAGGCCCCCGCGCCGCGCAAGGCCCCCAAGAAGACCGGGGCGCGCCGGCGCGAGACCGCCTCAATCGGCCGCCGACTGATCGCCATGGGCGTGGGCGGGCTGACCATACTGGGCGTCGTCGCCATGCTGGCCGTGTTGGGTGGCATGTGGGTCTACCAAGGCCCCGGCCCCGCCGCCAAGTCGGGTGAGGCGACCAATGTCGTCCTGCGGCGCGGCGCCAGCCTGCCAGAGATCGCCTCGACCCTTGAACAGGCGGGCGTGATCCGCTCGTCCTCGCTGTTCCTGACCGCCGCCCAGACCACGGGCGCGGCGCGACGCCTGAAGGCCGGTGAATACGAATTTCCGACCCACGCCTCGCTGCGCCAGGTGCTGGCCAAGATCCGCGACGGCAAGATCGTCCGCCACCACGTGACCGTCGCTGAGGGCCTGACCTCCGACATGGTGGTCGACATCCTGATGCGCGCCCCGGAACTGACAGGCACCGTGCCTACCCCGCCGGAGGGCTCGATCCTGCCCGAGACCTACCAAGTCGTGCGCGGCGAGGACCGGGCGGCGGTGCTGCAGCGGATGATGGACGACCGCGACGCCTTGCTCGACAAGCTGTGGGCCGACCGCCAGCCGGGCCTGCCCTTCGCGACCAAGGACCAGGCCGTGACCATGGCCTCGATCGTCGAAAAGGAAACCGGCCTGGCCAGCGAGCGCCCGCACGTGGCGGCGGTGTTCATCAACCGCCTGCGCCAGGGCGTCCGCCTGGGTAGCGACCCGACGATCATCTATGGCCTGACCCGCGGACGGCCGCTGGGCCGGGGCATCCTGCTGTCTGAACTGCAACGCCAGACTCCCTACAACACCTATCTAATCGACGGCCTGCCGCCGACCCCGATCGCCAATCCGGGCAAGGCCGCCCTGGCCGCCGTGCTCAATCCGATGAACAGCGACGACCTCTACTTCGTCGCCGACGGCACGGGCGGGCACGTGTTCGCCTCGACCTATGAGGAACACGAGCGCAATGTCGCCAAATGGCGCCAGGTGGAGCGGTCGAAAGCGGCCGCCACACCCCAGAAGACGCCGCTGAGCGGAGGCTAGGATGGCGCTATCGGGCATGACCGGCTTCGCCCGTGTCGAGGGCGCGCACGGGGCCTGGTCGTGGGCGGTGGAGGCGCGCAGCGTCAACGGCCGCAATCTGGAGACCCGGTTTCGGGGCCCCCCGGGCTTCGAGAGCCTCGACAAGGCCGCCCGCGACGGCGCCCAGGCCCGGTTTCAGCGCGGCCAACTGACCGTGAACCTGCAGGCCAAGCGCGCCGAGACCGCTGGGACCACCCAGGTCAATGTCGAGGTGCTGGAGCGGTATCTGAAGGCCGGCGGTCCCTATGTCGCCACCGGCATGGTCGGCAAGCCGTCACTGGACGGATTGTTGGCGTTGCGCGGGGTCATTGACGCTCGCGAAGAGGAAGACGCCGCCGAGGACCGCGCCATGGTCGAGGCCGCCATGGCCGCATCGATCGGCCAGGCCCTGGACGGCCTGAAGGCCGCGCGGCTGGAGGAGGGCGCCGCCCTGACCCCGATCCTGGCCGGCGCCGTCGATCGCATCGACAACCTGACCAGCCTGGCAGATCAGGAGGCCGCCGGCCAACCGGCGGTGCTCAAGGAGCGCTACGCCCGGCGCCTGACCGACCTGATCGGCGAATCGGCCTCCGAAGAGCGCATCATCCAGGAGGCCGCCGCCATGGCGGTCAAGGCTGATGTCCGCGAGGAGCTCGACCGCCTGGCCAGCCACGTGGTCGCCGCCCGCGCCCTGATGAACGGCGAGGCCGCCGCCGGCCGCCGCCTGGACTTCCTCAGCCAGGAATTCATGCGCGAGGCCAACACCCTGTGCAGCAAGTCGGCGCTGACGGCGCTGACCACGCATGGTCTCGATCTGAAGGCGACGATCGAGCAATTCCGAGAACAGGTCCAGAATGTCGAATAACCCGCACGGACGCACGCGCGGCCTGCTGCTGATGGTCGTGGCCCCCTCGGGGGTCGGCAAGACCTCGCTGACCCGCCGCCTGGTCGCCGACCACAACGACCTTCACCTGTCGATCAGCGCCACCACCCGCGACGCGCGGCCGGGCGAGCACGACGGGCGCGACTATCACTTCGTCACCCAGGGTGCGTTCCAGGTGATGATCCAGGACGACGCCTTCCTGGAATGGGCCGAGGTTTACGGCAACCACTATGGCAGCCCGCGCGGCCCGATCATGGACGCCTTGGAGCGCGGCGAGAGCGTGTTGTTCGACATCGACTTCCAGGGCGCGATGAAGGTCCACGCCCAACTGCCGGACGACTCGGTGCTGATCTATGTGTTGCCGCCATCCCTGGCCGAGATGAGCCGCCGCCTGCACGCCCGCAGCCAGGACAGCGAAGAGGTGATCGCCAAGCGTCTGGCGCGCGCCAAGGACGAGGTCGCCGACTGGCAGCGCTTCGATTATGTAATCCTCAACGAGGACTTCGACCGCGCCTATTCCGACCTCGCCCACATCTACCACGCCGAACGCCAGAAGCGCGTTCGCAACCCGTGGATCGGCGGGCTGGTGGCCGACCTGTTGAAGGAAGAGATTTAGGCGCGCTTGACGAAGGGCGCTGTTGGCAGGATGTTCTCGCCGTGGCCGACGGTTCGATCACCCTGACTTTGGACGAAGCGCTGGGCGAGAAGCTTGAGCGGCGCGCGGCGGCTGTCGGCATGAGCCGGCAGGAGTTCGCTCAGCAAGCCTTGGAACGCTCGCTGTTCGGCTATGATGACTACACCTGGATCGGCGGTGATCCTCGAGACAGGCCCATAGACGAACCCGAAGTCAATCTTGCGGACTGCAAGCCTTGGGACGAGGTCAAGCGCGACCTCATGGCCAGGCTCGAAGCGCGGCTTGCCGCCAAGGCATGAAGCTGTTGATCGAGCCGCATGCGCAACGCGAGTTTGACAACCACATCGATTGGCTCGCGGAATGTTCGCCATCCGCCATCCGCCATCCGCCATCCGCCATCCGCCGGGCTGCTCTACAGCTTTTTGACGCGATCGATCGTCTGCTCGATTTTCCGGAAAGCGCACCGGATATCGGTCGCGGACAGCGTGAGGCCGTAATGCGCTTTGGGCGGGACGGCTTTGTGCTCCGCTATCGAATATCTGGCCAAGCCGTCATTATTCAACGAATCTACCACGGGCTGCAGCAGCGCGATTAAATCCGTATCAGCCCGCCATCACCGCCCGCGCCAAGGCCTGAAATCCCTCGACCGGGATGGTCTCCGCCCGCGCATCGGGATTGATCCCGGCTTTCTCGCACAGCGCCGCGCCGCCCAGGCCCTTGAGGCTGGAGCGCAGCATCTTGCGGCGTTGGCCGAAGGCGGCGGCGGTGACCTTCTCGAGGGCAGCGACCATGGCCTTGTCCGGCGCGGGCGTCAGCGGGACCAGCCTCACCACGGCCGAGGCCACCTTGGGCGGCGGGGTGAAGGCGCGGGCCGGCAGGTCCATGATGACCTTGGCGGTGCAGACGGTCTGGGAGACCACGGCCAGGCGGCCATAGGCGTCGTCGTCGACGGCGGCGGCGATGCGGTCGGCGACTTCCTTCTGGAACATCAGGGTCATCGACAGCGGGCGAAACGGGCCGGTCAGCCAGTTGATCAGCAGCGGCGTGCCAACATTATAGGGCAGGTTGCTGACCACATGGGCCGAACCGCCGGCGATGACGGCCATGTCGACCTTCAGGGCGTCTCCCTGGACGATCTCCAGCCGGCCGTCGGCGGCGACGGCTAGGTCTTCCAGAAGCGGGATGAAGCGCTTGTCCATTTCCACCGCGATCACCCGCGCGCCGGTTTCCAGCAAGGCGCGCGTCAGGCCGCCCGGACCGGGACCGACCTCGATCACCGTGTCGCCTTCGCCCACCCCGGCCAGGCGGGCGATCTTGCGGGTGATGTTGAGGTCCAGCAGGAAGTGCTGGCCAAAGCTCTTGTTGGCCAACAGGTCATGCTCGGCGAGGACCTCGCGGAGCGGCGGCAGATCGGCGAGGGACATGGTCTTGGGAACTCAGGCGGCGGCGCGGCGGGCGGCGATCTCGGCGGCCAGGCGAATGGCGGCGATCAGGCTGTCGGCCCGGGCCAGGCCCCGACCGGCGATGTCGAAACCCGTACCATGGTCGGGCGAGGTGCGCACGATCGGCAGGCCCAGGGTGATGTTCACGCCGGCCCAGAAGTCGAGCATCTTGACCGGGATCAGGGCCTGGTCGTGATACATGCACAACACCGCGTCGTAGGTCGCGCGGGCCTCGGCGTGGAACAGGCTGTCGGCCGGGGCCGGTCCTCTGACGTCGATGCCCAGTTCGCGCAGCACGCGGACCGCCGGTTCGATGACCGCGGCCTCCTCGCCGCCCAAGGCGCCGCCTTCGCCCGCGTGAGGGTTCAGGGCCGCGACGGCCAGGCGCGGCGCCTGGATACCGAAATCCTTGCGCAAGGCCGCGACGGTGACCACGGCGGCGTTGACGATCAACTCGACGGTCAGCGCGGCGGGCACCGCGGACAAGGGCTTGTGGATGGTCACCAGGGTGGCGCGCAGGTCGCGGGCGGCCAGCATCATGATCGGCCCGTGCGGCGGCTTCTGCTCGCCGACATGGGTCAACTCGGCGAGGAATTCAGTGTGGCCCGGAAAGGCGAAGCCGGCGTCATAGAGCGGCGCCTTGGCGATCGGCGCGGTCACCAGGCCCGTTACCGCGCCCGACAGGGCCAAGCCGGCGCCGGTCTCGATCCAGCGGATGACCTGGGCGGCATGGGCGCTGGAGGGCTTGCCCGAGACCACGGGCGCCTGGAGCGGAATGTCGAGGACGGGAAGGGCCTGGGCGAACACCCGGACCGCCTCGGCGGGTCCGGTCACCGCACGGACCTTGACCCCGCCGCCGGCCGAGGCCAGCAGTTGAGCATCACCCACCACCATAAACGGCGGTCCATCCTGGCGCAGCGCCGCCCAGGCCTTGGCGATGATTTCCGGGCCGATGCCGGCCGGATCGCCTGCGCTCAGGGCGAGGGCGGCCGTCTTCACCGGGTCTCGATGGTGGCCTGATTGCGCAGGTCGCGCAGATAACGTTTGGAGATCAGCGCAAGCTGCTGACCGCGCAGACGATTTTCGATCTGATCGTGGGTCGGGGCCTGGGCGCCCGACTGGCGCTTGCCGCACACCGCGATCAGGTGCAGGCCGGCGTCGGTGCGGATCGGATCGGACAGTTGGCCAACCTTGAGCGTGGTGGCGGCCTGCTGGAAGGCGGGGGCCAGGTCGGCGATCTCGGCTTCGCCCAGGTCGCCGGCCACGACGCCCTCGACCTTGCCGGCCGTGGCTTCCAGGGTCTGGCAATTGGCGATCTGCGGCTTCAAGGCCATCAGGGTCCGGTTGGCGGCGTCGATCTGGTCCTGGGTGGCGTCCTTGGCCAGCGGAACGGCGATCTGCTTGAGATCGACCAGGGCCGCCTTCGCGCCCGAGCGCTTCTCACGCAGATAAATGATGTAGACGCCATCGCGCACCGGGATCGGGGCCGACATCTGACCGGGACGCAGCTGCTCGAGCGCGGCGTCGACCTCGGGCGGCATCTCGCCCGGGCTGATCCAGCCAGCGTCGCCGCCATTGGCCGCGGTCGGCGAGGCCGAGAACTGGCGGGCTACGGCCGGGAAAGGCGCGCCCTGCTGCATCTGGGTGACCAGTTGCTTGGCGCCGTTCTGCGCCGTCTCCATGCCGCCGACCCGGACGGCGTCGATGAACACTTCACTGACCTGATATTGTGGCTTGCTGGCGGCCTCGGCCTGACGGCGCTCGAAGGCCTTGATCTGGCCGTCGCCGATCCGCAGGCGCGAGCCGTAGCGACCGCTGATCCAGGCCTGCCAGCTGCTGTCAGCGCGGATCTGGGCTTTCCAGGTCTCCACGCCGACGCCCTGAGCCGCCAACTGCTGGGCCAGTTGGGCCCCGGTCATGTTGTTGCCCTTGGCGATGTCCTCGATCTGCTCGTCGACTTCCTTGTCGGTCGATATGATCGTGATCTTCTGCGCCTTCTCGACCCGATGCAGTTCCTGCATCTGGACGTGTTCGTCGATCAGGGAGCGCAAGGCTTCCTGCTCGAGCTGGGGCAGATTCTCCTGGGTCGGCTGCAGGCCCGAGGTCACCATCAGCAGACGCATGCGCTGCATCAGGTCGTAGCTGGAGACGATGTCGTCATTGACGACCGCCGCCACGCTCTCCGACAGCGGATTGACGGGCGGCGCCGGCGCGGCTTGAGGCGCAGGAGCCTGGACTGCGGGCACGGCGTCTTGCGCCAGGGCCGGCAGGCCGAGGCTCGCCACGGTCAAGGCGAGGATGGAAGCGGTGCAGACCGCCAGTTTCGTCACGCTACGCGCAGACCGCATCGGTATTGTCGTTCCTCTAGACGCGTCCAAAGGAAGGCGCGCGTTTTACCGCGCGTCCCCCGACGCGATGACGTTTAATTGGCTTTACCTTGTGTCGCCCAATGTGGCGAGCGTTAGGCGCAGCATGACGGATTCATCCGACTTCAGGCGCAGGCCCGTGGCCGTCTGAGTGTAGCGATCTTCGTTCTGATAGATCACATCGATACGGATGCAATCGTCTTTGTAGTAGACGCCCAGGTCGCGGCGGGTCCAAGACCACTGGCTTTCAGACTCGGGCTGACCAAAAGCGCGTGCGTCCTGATAAGACAGACGGCCCAGGGCTGTCACGCCCCAGTTCTTCCAAACTGTATAGTCAATATTGAAGTCCAGGTTCTCTTGGCGCAGGCCCGAGGTATCCCTGTTGTCACGCAAATAGCGGAGTGACGTGTAGCCACGCGCCGATGATGCGTCGATGCCGCCCTCGATGCGGTTGAGCTTTCCGGTGTCGTTGTCGAAGCGCGCGCGGCTGAAGGCCGTCACGCCCCGGATCGGCGTTATGCTGCCCGCGACGATCCAATCGGAGGCCTTCTGATCGAGCCCGGCGCGGGTAGGCAGCAGGGGATCGACCTTCGTCCGCAGGCTGCGACCGATCAGCAGATTGCCGCTGCGGCCATCGGCGAGATCAACCGTGGCCCGGCCGCCAATGTTCATCCGCTTGCCGCCTTCATAGAGGTCGAAACCCGGCGACTTGTTGACGTCGAACAGGTTGGTCTCGTCGAGCTCGAAGTTGGTGCTGTCCTCGTTGAAATAGATCGGCGCACCCAAGGCGTCGCGAGCAACCACGATGGGAACCCGTGAGCTGTTGGATCCCGCAGCGAACTGAACCAGGGGTTCGAGGACGATGCTGCCGCCGCCTTTCAGGCTGCGGTACAACGGGAGACTCAGATCCAGGCCCGCCACGCCAAGGGCGCGGCGATAGTTGATGCTTGAAATGTCGCCGGCGACAAGCGCCGCGCTCGGCAGAAAGACGTCGCTGACCCGGTAGGCGTCGCCTCGCGCCTGGGCGAACGGCTGGATGCGCACGCCGGGGCCCGTCACAATGCTGGCCCGCCAGTCGCCTTGGAAAGAGCCGCGGATGCTATCTACGCCGTCTTGGCCTTTATAATCATTGCCGGGGGCGATGAAATTATAGGGCGGTTCGCCAAATTGCGACTCCGAGCGGGTCAGGGCCACGCCCGAGCCCTGCACCCGCAGGCGCCCGCCCAGGACGTGTGATTCAGGCTCCCAACGCCCCTCGATCAAGGGCCCGATCGTCGGGAAGGCTCCGCTGTTCTCGAACTTGTTGCCCAGACCTGTCGAAGGGTCCAGACCTCCCACGCGGAGGCCCTGCATCGAGATCACCGATGCGGAGAAATAGGACCGCTTGTCCTGGCGCTTCGTATAAAGTTGCGACATCAGGCGATGGTCGTCGCCGGTGAACATGCCGCGCTGCTGGTAGACGTCGTTGACGTCGTAATCGTCGAAGATCAGCGGATCTGACGCCCGTTCGGCCGTGAAACCCCACTTCCACTTTTCGTCGACGTCGAACTGGCCCTTGGCCAGGATGTAGCTTTTGGCGGTCGCTTCGCCGAAGCGGTGGCCGTGATTGTCGAAGTCCTTTTCGTAGGTCCCACCGGCCCGAACCTCGACCGCGCCGGAATAGAAGCGCTTGCGATAATTCAGGTTCACGAAAGGGTTGATTTTCCCATTGATCTGAGGACTTACGATCAGATCCTGAGACGGCGACAGCACCAGGAGATAGGGCTGGGTATACGAAACGCCGCGCCGCTTGGAGACCCCGATCTTGGGCGTCAGAAAGCCCGAGCTACGCTCGGTCTGAGGATCGGGATGCCAGAACACCGGCAGGTACATGAGCGGTGCGCCAAACACCCGGATGGTCGCGCCATGATAATAGACCAGATGGCGGTTCTTATCCTGCACAACCTTGTCGGCCTCTATGCTCCAGGTAGGCTTCGGCTTGGCCGCGCATATCTCGCACGGGGTATAGATCGCCTTGTTGAGCTCGGTGATCTGCTCATTGCGACGAATGGCGGTGTCGGCGGCGATCTTGATGTTCTTGTCCAGGCGAGCCGAGAAGCCTTGGGCGAAGCCGGCCTTCAGTTCCTTGTCCATCGTCATGTCGTCGGCGAACTGGGCCGTGCCGTCGGCATTGATCAGAGTGACGTGGCCGTGGGCGGTCACCACCTCGGACTTGGTGTCGTAGACCACCTCGTCGGCGCGCAGCGTGCGGCCCTGGTAGCGCGCCTCGACGTCGCCCTTGGCGATCATCTTCTGATTGACGTCGTCGCGGATCAGGAGGTCGGACTCCAGATAGTAGCCGCCGTCCCCCAGGCCGTCGTCAACGGCTGGCGACGGCGCGGGCGCGGCGGGAATCGTGGCGAACGATTGCTGCGCGAACGCCGCGCCGGACAGCACCAGCCATGCGGCGCCAGCCAGCAGGACCGCGCGGCCCTTCTCGTTCGCCCCCCAGCGAAGCTCCATCATCAACGACCTCGATCCCGGCGACACAGACTCAACCATCCTCGGTATAGCAAAGCAGCGTCAAACCCGCCAAAAACGCGACCAAGGGCGGCGTCCAGGCGGCCATGGCGGGCGTCAACACAGCCGCCTTGCCCAAAGCGCCGCATAACTCGTTAAAGAAGAAGAAACCAAACCCCAAGGTCACGCCAGCGCCGGCCAGGCCCGCGAGACCACCCAGCCGCATCAACCGCAGCGAAAACGCGGCCGCCAGCACCGACATCGCCACGAACAGCAGCGGCGTGGCCAGCACCTGATGCAGGCGCAGGCGCAGCGAGACCGACGAGAAGCCGGCCGCATCGGTGCGCCTGATGGTCTCGGGCAGGCGCCATATGGCGATCGCCTGGGGGTTGTTGAACCGCTCGGAGGCCGAGCGGTCGTCGAGGTTCGACGGCACGGTCTGGCTGTCGGAACGGATAGCCCCCGTACCCGGCGCGGCCTCGCGCACGCCCGTCAGCTGCCAAAAACCGGGCTCGAGCTTGGCCTCTGCCGCTTCCATGCGCCGCGAGAACTGCAGACTGCCATTGGGCGCGATCTTGTAGATGAAGAACGACACGCCGCGCAGGCGCACGGCGCCGTCTGCGGCTTGGTCGCGGGCCCTGGCGCGTATGACGATCTGGGTCTTGTCGTCGCCCTGACGCAGCCACAGCCCCTTGGGCGCTGACTTCAGGTAGTTTTCCATCATCGCGTTGCGCGAGGTTTCGAATTGCGCGCTCATCGCCGAGGTCAGCGGATTGAGCAGGGTGACGGTCAGCAGGCCCATCACGAAGGCGGCGACGGCGGCGGGCATGATGAACCGCCAGGCCGAGACCCCCGCCGCGCGCATGGCGATCAACTCGCTGCGCCGGTTCAGGCCGACGAAGGCCGACAGCGTGCCAAACAGGAAGATGAACGGCGTCAACACCAGGATCGTCGCCGGGGCCTGCAGAACCGTCAGGAAAAGAAGCTGGACAAAACTGACATCGGCCCGGCTGCCGACGTTCTTGGAGATATCGACGAAGGCGATCAGCATCACCAGCGTGCCGACCACCGCCAGCGCGCCGGCCAGGGCGCCCAGGGTCTTTTTGAGCACATAGCGCTCGATGATCCCGACGCCGATCATCGCGCCCCCAAGGGTGTCATGAGGTCATGATGGCCGATGGCGATATAGCGATTGACCTTTTGGCGGAAAATTTGGGCCAATCCCCACCAGATGGCGCCCAGCGGCACGGCGTATTGCAGCAGATTGAGCCAGACGTCGTTGTCGCAGGCGGCCTTGACGCCAAAGCCCAGGATCTGGACCACGGCCGCCGCAGCGCCGACTGCGGCGATCCGCTTGCCATAGCCCATCCGGCTGAACGGGCCGCCGATCACCGCCGCCAGGGCCATGGACATCATGGCGAGGTTGTAGAGCGGGCTGGCCAGCCGCCAGTGGCCTTCCGACAGCAGCTTCACGCGGTTGTGCTGTTCCCACTCCTGGGTCAGGTCGGGGAAGAACAGCTCGTGCGGATAGCGGTCGCCGATCTTGTAGTGCAGCAGCTCGTCGCTCTGGAACAGCGCGCTGAGGTCAAAGGTGTATTCGTCCCAGGACAGGTATTGCAGCACGCCGGCGCTGGAGAATTCCTGATTGGAGCCCTTGCGGAGGATCAGCACCGGCAAGCCCTTGCGCTGGACGATCACGCCTTCGCGGGCCGTGTAGGTGATCGCGCCGCCGTTGGCCTTTTCCTGGTGGATGAACAGGTTGTGGATGACCTCGTCGCGGTCGATCGTCTGGGCGTAGACAGTCAAGCCGGGACCGGGCTCGGTGAACTCGCCCGGACGGACCAAGGTCGAGGCGAGATCGGACTTGATGTCGAAGAAGGTCTCGCGAATCGCCCGTGAGCTCCAGGGCGCGACCCACAGGCTCATGCCCAGCGAGATCAGGGTGGCCACTACGGCCAGGCGGACGGCCGGCGAAATCACCCGCCAGCGACTCATGCCGCCCGCGAAGCAGACGACGATTTCCTGCTCGGTGTGCAGCCGGTTCAGCGCCACCAGGGTGGCCACGAACAGCGCGATCGGCAGGATCATGCCCAGCAGCTGGGGCAGGGCCAGGGCGATGATCTTGAAGAACACCATCGCCGTCTGGCGCTGTTCGATCAGCACGTCGAATTCCGCCAGGCTGCGGGCCAGCAAGGCGAGCGCGATCAAGGCCAACGTCGCCAGTAGCGTCGGACCGAGGAACTGGCGGAAAAGATAGCGTTCGATCAGGCGCATCGACGACGGATAACGGGGAAAGCGGAGTCGCGCGGCGAACCCCCGGAAGGGCTTCCTTCTACACGGCGTGTTCGCATGCGCACAACCGCTCAAGTCAGGCCGCAAAGTGGCCATCCCCAACATTGGGGGGAGAGCCTCGCCGCCGACCTCGTCGATTGGTCCTTTTCTTCGTGTCTGGTTTGCGCCAATCCAACGGGTGGAAGGTCCTCCAAGGGCTCCACAGGTTTGCAGGAGCGCGTCATGCGTATCGAGTTCGTCCCCGCCGACACCCTGGCCGGCGCCAACGCCGCCCTCGCGGTCCTGGCCTATGAGGCCGCCGCCCTGTCGCCCGAGGCCAAGGCCGTCAACGAGGCCAGCGGCGGCGCCCTGGCGCGCGCCGTGGCCGGCGGCCGGTTCACCGGCGCCAAGGGCCAGAGCCTCGACCTCGTCGCGCCCGCCGGCCTGGAGGCCGCGCGCGTTGTGTTGATCGGCGTCGACGGCGACGGCGCGGTCGAGCCGGAGACGATCGAACTCGCCGCCGCCCATGCCTTCAAGGCCGTGGCGACCTCGGGAGTCACTGAACTGGTCTTGAAGCTGGGCAACGACGCCGAGACCGCCGCCCGCGCCGCCTTCGGCGTCAAGCTGGCGGCCTACCGGTTCGACAGATACCGCACCACCGAGAAGGCCGAGAAGAAGCCCTCGGTGACCGTGGTCAAGATCGCCGCCGCCGACCCCGCCAAGGCCCAGAAGGCCTTCGTTGCTCTGGAAGCCGTGGCCGACGGCATACTGTTCGCGCGCGACTTGGTGTCCGAGCCGGCCAATATCCTGCATCCCGAGGAATTCGCGGCCCGCGTCAAGGGTCTCGAGCGACTGGGCCTGGAGGTCGAGATCCTCGGCGAGGCGCAGATGGCCGAGCTGGGCATGGGATCCTTGCTCGGCGTCGGCCAGGGCAGCGTCCGCGAGAGCCAGCTGGCGGTGATCAAGTGGTACGGCGCGGCCGACAAGTCGGCCCAGCCCATCGCCTTCGTCGGCAAGGGCGTCTGTTTCGACACCGGCGGCATCTCGATCAAGGGCGCCGAGGGCATGGAGGACATGAAGTGGGACATGGGCGGCGCCGCTGCGGTGTCCGGCCTCATGCACGCCTTGGCCGGCCGCAAGGCCAGGGTCAACGCCATTGGCATACTGGGCCTGGTCGAGAACATGCCCGACGGCAACGCCCAGCGTCCTGGCGATGTGGTCACCTCGATGAGCGGCCAGACGATCGAGGTCATTAATACCGACGCCGAGGGCCGCCTCGTGCTGGCCGACGCGCTCTGGTACTGCCAGGAGCGCTTCAAGCCAAAGTTCATGATCGACCTGGCCACCCTGACCGGGGCGATCATCATTTCTCTGGGTCATGACTTGGGCGGTTTGTTCAGCAATAACGACGGCTTGTCGGAAAAACTTCTGGCCGCCGGCAAGGCCGAGCGCGAGCCGCTGTGGCGCATGCCGATGCCCGCCGCCTATGAGAAGCAGATCGAGAGCCCGATCGCCGACCTGAAGAACATCGGGGGTCGCCCGGCCGGTTCCATAACCGCGGCCCTGTTCCTGCAGAAGTTCGTCAACGGTGTGCCGTGGGCGCATCTGGACATCGCCTCGGTGGCCTGGCGCAAGCCCTCGACCGATCCGACCGTGCCGGACGGCGCCGTCGGCTTCGGCGTTCGGCTGCTGAACCGGCTGGTCGCGGACGCCTACGAGGCCTAGCCCCTTGACCGCCGCGCCCTGCGACATCTGGTTCTACCACCTGGAGCGCACCGCGACGGAGCAGGTGCTGCCCGAGCTGCTGGAAAAGACCCTGGGGCGCGGCTGGCGGGCGCTGGTGCGCGGTGGCGATCCGGCGCGGTTGCGGGCGCTGGACGCTCACCTGTGGACCTTCAGGGACGACAGCTTCCTGCCCCACGGGCTGGACGACGAGCCGATGGCCGACCGCCAGCCGGTGCTGCTGACCGACAAGCTCGACAACCCGAACGGTGGTCAGGCGTTGTTCCTGCTCGACGGCGCCGAGCCAGGCGATCTGACGGGGTTCGAGCGGTGTATCCTGCTATTCGACGGCCGCGACGAGGAAGCCCTGCGTTTGGCGCGGGGTCGATGGAAAGCTTTCAAGGGCGCGGGCCACCCCGTGTCCTACTGGCGCCAAGGCGCCGAACGGGGATGGGAGAAACAGGCATGAAGCGTTTCCTGCTGGCGGGCGCCGTCTTGGTGCTGGCCTCGTGCTCCAGCGCGCCCGAACCTGCGCCGATGCCGCCGCCGTCTACGCCGACCGCCCCGCCGGCCATCGCCTTGCCCGCGGGCCCGACGGCCGAGAAGGACCAGTGCGGCGTCAAGGAGGCCCAGGCCTTCGTTGGCAAGAACCGCACGTCGCTGCCCGCGCCGGTCGATCCCTCGCGCTGGCGCGTGGCCTGCACCACCTGCCCAGTGACCATGGACTACCGCGCCGACCGGCTGAACATCCTGTTCAATCCCGACACCGGCGTGGTGCAGCAGGTGAAGTGCGGCTAGAGCATTTCCCGACCTGACTGCGTCAGGCCGTGAGCTCTAATCTTTTGTTTTGACGCATTTTTCTTCACGCGAACCGGGACCACTTCGCTCGAAAAATGCTCTAGGCCGCGCCGTCTAGTGATGATGGGCGGCGGCGACGTCCAATTCCCGCAACCGCCGCCGCCAACGGGGGTCGCGCTCTTCCGTCAAGCCGAAAATCTGCAGGAACCCGACCACCGCCATCGGCGGTGGCGGAGCGCGGGGCGCGGCTAGCACGGCCAGCGGCGCGGGCGGCGCCGTGGCCTGAACCATCAGCGGCGCCACCATCCAGCGCTCTGACCAGGCCATGACTTCAACGCCGGGATGAGCGCGCAGGTGAGGACAGTGCTCCAGCGAGCGCTTGACGCAGGCGTCGTGCAGCGGGGCAATCGAGCCGGCGTCGATCATGATCTGATCGTTGGGCAGGGCGGCCGGCAAGGCCCCGTCCAGACCCTTGGCGCGCAGCAGGCCGGCAGGGACCCGCTTGGCGATCTGGGTCCAGCGGTCGCCGGACGCCGTGGGCTGGCCACACATCGGGCACAGCATCTTGGCGACCGTCTCGCGCTGGCGGCGAAAGTGGTTCATCGAATATTGCGGTCGGCCCAGGCCGGGCCGCTCGGCCTGGCAAATGGCCAGGCGGCCGCCGATGCTGGGGCAGGGGCGAACGCCCAGGTCTTCCTCGTCGCTCCAACTGGTCACCCAAGGCACATCGACCCCGACCTTCAACCTGGATTCTTGAGCGGGCATGGAGCGTCTCGTCACGAACGGTCCAGCCATTATCGACCAGGTTCGGTGCGGACGTAAGCCCTTGACGCGCTAACGGGTTCCGACGCCCGGGAACAAGGCCGGCTCGCCATCGAACACGCCCAGATAACCCAGCTCGCCCAGCAGCGGCGTGACCGTGTCGGCATAGTCGCCAGAGGGCTGCGAGGCGTGGAGGGGCAGGGTCGCAGGGCGGCCGGTTTGATCCTGCAGGCGATAAACGGTCCACTGCTTGCCCTTGGGCGCCGGGGCGCCGGCGCTCAGATAGCGGTGCTCCCAACCCACCAGGGCTGGCTTGCGACCGATCTCGACATCGAACGGCCGGTCCCTGAACGCCAGGTCCATGTCCAGCCGCATGGCCTCGGCCAGCCGCTGATCCAGCCATTCGCCGAACGCCAGAAGCACCGACGCGGCCGACAGGCCTTCGGGGTTGGCGACGATGTGGTTACGGGAGGCGGGTCCTGAGCTCATGGGAACAGGGGTAGCGGCATCCTGTCACAGAAGGCCTAAAGGACGTGGTTTAACGGTGTTTACCACATTGAGTTGAACCCTCTCCCCTCTGGGAGAGGGTTTCTTTCTTCTATCGCCCTAGGCCTGCGCCTCGGCCAGTTCTTCGGCCAGGCCCATCCAGGTCGCCTCGGCGTCCGTCAGCTTGGTCTTCGCCGCATCCAGCCGCTTGGTGAGCTCGGCGACCTTGGCCGGGTTCTTGTAGAGTTGTGGGTCGGCCAGTTGCGCCTCGAGCTCGCCGAGCTGGCGCGTGGTACGGGTGACGACCTGTTCGGCGGCTTCAATCTTGCGCTTCAGCGGTTCGATGGCGACGGTCTTCTTGGCGGGCGTCGCGGCGGCGGCGGGCGCAGCCTTGGCCTCCTCGCGGGCCACTTGGCTGGGCTTCACCGACTGCTTGGCGCGGTCGAGCACGAACTTGGCGTATTCGTCCATGTCGCCGTCGAAGGGCTTCACGGTGCCATCGGCGGCCAGCCACAGGCGGTCGGCGACCAGCTCCATCAAGGATCGGTCGTGGGTGATCAGGATCACCGCGCCCTCGTAGTCGTTCAAGGCGTCCAGCAGGGCGCGGCGGCTGTCGATGTCCAGGTGGTTGGTCGGTTCATCGAGGATCAGCATGTGCGGCGCGTCCATCGCCACCATGTTGAGGAGCAGCCGGGCCCGCTCGCCGCCCGACAGGTTGGCCACCGTGGTCTCCTGCTTCTCGAAGCCGAGGCCAAACTGGGCCAGTTTCGAGCGGCGCGAGCTTTCCGAGGCGTCCGGCAACGCCCGGCGGATGATCTCCAGCGGGGTGTCGTCGGGGTCCATCGCCTCGATCTGGTGCTGGTGGAACCAGCCGACCTTCATCTTGCGGTCGCGGTGCAGCTCGCCCGACTGAATCTTCAGCGCCCCGGCGATCATCTTGGCGAAGGTCGACTTGCCCGCGCCATTGACGCCCAGCAGGCCGATCCTGTCGTCCAGATCCATGCGCAGGTTGAGGTTCTTGAGGATCGGACGCTCGGCCTCGTAGCCGACATAGGCATGTTCCAGCCGGATCAGCGGCGGGGCCAGAGGGCGGGGCGGCGAGGGCAGGGTGAAGGGCGCGACGCGCTCCTCGATCGTGGTGGCCACCGGCTGCATCTTGGCCAGGCGCTTCATGCGAGACTGCGCCTGGGCAGCCTTGGAGGCCTTGGCTTTGAAGCGGTCGACGAAGGCTTGCAGGTGGGCGCGCTCGGCATCCTGCTTGGCCTTGGCCGACAACTGCAGACGAGCCTTCTCGGCGCGGCGTTCCTCGAAGTCGTCGTAGCCGCCGGTGTAGAGCTCCAGCTTGCCGCCGGCCAGGTGCAGCATGTGGGTGCAGCTGTTGTTGAGCAGCTCGCGGTCGTGGCTGACGATCAGGGCGGTATGCGGGTACTTCTGGAGCCTGGCTTCAAGCCAGAGGGCGCCTTCCAGGTCGAGATAGTTGGTCGGCTCATCCAGCAGCAGCATGTCGGGCTCGGCGAACAGCGCCGCGGCCAGGGCCACGCGCATGCGCCAGCCGCCGGAGAACTCGGCCATCGGCCGGGCCAGGTCTTCTTGGGAAAAGCCCAGGCCTACCAGGATTTCCGAAGCCTTGGCGGGCGCGGCGTCGGCGTCGATCTCAATCAACCGGGCCCAGATCTCGCCCATGTCCTCGGGTTCGGCGGTGTCCAGGCTGGTCAACAGCTTGTGGCGCTCCTCGTCGGCCTCCAGCACGGTCTCCAGCAGGGTAAAGGGGGTGGCCGGGTGCTCCTGGTCGACCGAGCCGATCCGCGCGCTCTTGGGCAGGCTGATCTCGTCCTCGCTGGCCTGCAGCTGGCCGAGGATCAGCTTGAACAGCGTGGACTTGCCCACGCCGTTGCGCCCGATCAGGCCAACCTTGGCGCCGGGGGGCAGACTCACGCTGGCGTGGTCGAAGAACTTCCGACCCCAGGCGATGAAGGTCAGGTCTTTGATCTGGAGCATATGATTTGAAGGTACGCGGCGGGTTGGCGGGGAGGGAGCGCCCGGCTATAAGCCCGCAACCTCCCAATCCACAAACTTTCTGTGTGAGATAATTCGGACCATGACCGAACGCACCTTCTCGATCATCAAGCCTGACGCCACGCGTCGCAACCTGACGGGCAAGATCAACGCCGTCATCGAAGAGGCCGGTCTGCGCATCGTGGCCCAGCGCCGCGTCAAGCTGACCGACGCTCAAGCCAAGACGTTTTATGAAGTCCACGCCGAGCGCCCGTTCTACGGCGAACTGGTCGAGCAGATGACCGCCGAGCCGGTCGTCGTCCAGGTGCTGGAAGGCGAAAACGCCGTCCTGAAGTACCGCGAAGTGATGGGCGCCACCAACCCGGACAATGCCGACGAAGGCACGATCCGCAAGCTGTTCGCCCTGTCGATCGGCGAGAACTCGGTCCACGGTTCGGACAGCCAGGAGAACGCGGCGATCGAGATTGCCCAGTTCTTCAAGGACGAAGACATCGTCGGCTAAGGCTTTCAGCCTCGGCGAGGTTCGCCGGTCCAAGCGATACTGGAAAGCGGCGCGGCCTATGGTCGCGCCGCTTTTCGTATGCGCGCACACACGCGGTCGCGTATAAAAGTCGCCTCTCGCTCTCCCGCGCCGTTTGGGGAGCGTGAAGGCGGAGAGTAGACACGTGAGTGAAAACAGCGAGCAGATGGATCATCTGCTCAACACGCCCGATCTCGCCAACGTGCTGGAGAGTGACGGCTTCCGGCAATTTCTGGATCAGGCGCCGATCGCGATCGCCGTCTCCGAATTGCACCCTGTCGAACGCATCGTCTATGCGAATCTGGAGTTCGAGCGGCTGAGTAGCCACTTGAGCGCGGACCTTGAAGGCAAGTCCTGGGGCGCCTTGCTGGGGCGCTCGGCGAAATCGGACGACGACGACGCGCTCGGTAGAGCTGTGGTCGAGGATCAGGACTATATCGGCGTCTTTTCGTTCACCCACGGCGATGGCGGGCAGGCCGTCGACGCCTGGTCGAACATCATCCTGGACGACTCCGGTGCCCCGGTGTTTCGCATGCTGGCGCTGGTGGCCGCCACCGGCCGCGATTCCATCGAACAGCGCATACTCGACAAGGATGTCTTGCTGCGCGAACTGCAGCATCGGGTAGCCAATAATCTGCAAATGATCACGGCGCTGATCCGCATCGAGGCGCGCAATGCGCCCGAGGACGCCCAGGACGAGCGCTTCAGCCGGCTCGCGGGCCGCGTCGAAGCGTTGGGCCTGCTCTACCGCGCCCTGTCAGAGGAAGGTTTGGCGGAGACCGTCGATCTGGGGGTGTATCTCAGCGAGATCGCCTCGGCGGTGATGCGGGCGCACGCGGTCGAAGGCATCCATCTGGACCTCCAGGTCGACACCTGGCCAGTCTCGATCAACGTCGCGATGCCGACGGGCCTCGTTGTCAATGAACTGCTGACCAACGCGCTGAAGCACGCTTTCAAGAACCGCGACGGCGGCACGATCAGCTTGCACAGTCTCGTGGACCACGAAGGATGCAGGGTGGTGGTCTCCGACGACGGCGATGGCCTGGAGCCGGGCTATGTCTGGCCTCGGCCTGGCAAGCTCAGCAACATGATCGTTCAGTCCTTGCGCCAGAACGCGAACGCTCGGGTCGAGGTTGACGCCGCGCCCAACGGCGGCATGCGCGTCACCATGGTGTTCAGCCGAGCCGACGCCTTGCCAGCGATGGCCACCGCGACGGCTTCCGCCAGCCCGTCCCGATCACGGGACTAGACGCCGGCAAGATCCCGGCAGAAGGCCGCCAGGACCGCCACATAGAGCCGATGCTCCTGCTCCAGCACCCGGTCGCTGAGGCTATGCTCGGTGTCGCCCGGCAGGATCGACACGCGGGCCTGGCCCAGGACGGGACCCTCGTCGACGCCGGCGGTGACCAGATGGACCGTGCAGCCGGCCTCGACCTCGCCGGCCTGAAGGGCGCGGCCGTGCGTGTCCAGGCCGGGATATTTCGGCAGCAGGGAGGGGTGGATGTTGAGCATCCGGCCTTCCCAGGCGTTCACGAGGAACGGGGTCAGGATGCGCATGTAGCCGGCCAGGGCCACGACCTGGATTCCGCGCGCGCGCAAGACGGCGTTGATGGCGCGTTCGTGCGCCTCGCGATCCTTGGCAAACTCGCGCTGGCCGATGGCGACCGCCTCGACGCCGGCCGCCTGGGCCGTGGCCAGTCCGCCAGCCTCGGGCTTGTTGGACACCACCAGGACGATCTCGAACGGACAGGCGGGGTCCTGGGCGGCGCGGACCAGGGCCTCCATGTTGGACCCTCGGCCGGAGATCAGGACGGCGACCTTGGTTTTCGTCATCAGTGTGTCCCAATCCTTCTCCCCTTGCGGGAGAAGGAAGCTAGGCTTGAACAAGCTGCCCGCAGACAAACGCGTCCTCGTCCGCGTTGAGCAACGCCGCCAGCACCGGCTCGGCGTCGGACGCGGCGACGATCAGGATGAAGCCCACCCCGCAGTTGAAGGTCCGGCGCAGCTCGTGGTCTGAAATGCCGCCCTCGCGCTGCAGCCAGTCGAAGACCGGCGGCAGGGGCCAGGCGCTCCAGTCGAACAGCGGGACCAGGCCCTCGGCGATACAGCGCGGCGGGTTCTCGATCAGGCCGCCGCCGGTGATGTGGGCGCCGCCCTTGACGCGGCCCGACTGCAGCAGGGGCAGGATCGACTTCACATAGATGCGGGTCGGGGCCATCAGGGCCTCGGCCAGGGTCTTGCCCTCCCCGCCAGGAACGGGGAACGGGCAGGGCGCGTCCCAGGCCAGGCCCGAGCGCTCGACCACCCGGCGCACCAGGCTGTAGCCGTTGGAGTGCGGGCCCGACGAGCCGATGCCGATGATCAGGTCGCCGGCCCGTTGCTTGTCCAGCTTGGGCAACACGTCGTCGCGATCGACCGCCCCCACCGAGAAGCCGGCCAGGTCATATTCGCCGTCGCTGTACATGCCCGGCATCTCCGCCGTTTCGCCGCCCACCAAGGCCGCGCCGGCCAGCTTGCAGCCCTCGGCGATGCCGGCCACCACGCTCTTGGCGACCTCGAGGTCCAGCTTGCCGGTGGCGTAGTAGTCGAGGAACAGCAGAGGCTCGGCGCCCTGGGCCAGCAGGTCGTTGACGCACATGGCCACCAGGTCGATCCCGACCGTGGCGTGCATCTTGGCGTCGATGGCGATGCGCAGCTTGGTGCCGACCCCGTCGGTGGTGGAGACCAGCAGCGGGTCGTCATAGCCGGCGGCCCTGAGGTCGAACAGCGCACCAAAACCGCCCAGGCTCCCGTCGGCGCCGGGCCGGCGGGTGGCCTTGGCCAGGGGCTTGATGGCCTCGACCAAGGCAGCGCCTGCGTCGATGTCCACGCCGGCCTGGGCGTAGGTTAGGCCGTTCTGCTGGTCGCTCATGGGTTCGCTCTGGGTCGAGGTTGGCCCAAAGGGCCAATTTGGAAAGGAATATTGCCGCTCACCCCAAGCTTGTGCTTGCAGACTCGGGGGTGCGCGAGGCTATTAGCAGCCGATGACGACGATCACCACCACCGCCGCGCTGGCGGAGTTCTGTAATGAGTTGAAGGGCGCCCCCTTCATCGCCGTGGACACCGAGTTCATGCGCGAAACCACCTACTGGCCCAAGCTGTGCTTGATCCAGGTGGCCTCTCCGGAAACCGAGGCGTGTATCGACCCGCTGGCCGAGGGCCTTGACCTCTCGCCCTTGCTCGACATCCTGCGCGATCCCGCAGTGATGAAGGTCTTCCACGCGGCCCGCCAAGACGTCGAGATCTTCAACAATCTGGGCGCCATGCCCACGCCGCTGTTCGACACTCAGGTGGCTGGCATGGCTGCGGGCTTTGGCGAGCAGATCGCCTATGACGCCTTGGTGCGCCAGATGCTGAAGATCGAGCTCGACAAGTCCAGCCGCTTCACCGACTGGGCCCGGCGTCCACTGAGCGACGCCCAGCTGACCTATGCCGTCGCCGACGTGACGCACCTGGCCACCCTGTTCCCGATCCTGCGCGACCGCCTCGACAATGCCGGCCGCCTGGCCTGGGTTGAAGAGGAGATGAAGGCGCTGAACGATCCGGCGGCCTATGACGTCGATCCCGAAAAAGCCTGGCGTCGCCTGCGTCCGCGCAAGACCGCCCCGAAATATCTCGCCGTGTTCAAGGCCGTCGCGGCCTGGCGCGAGCGCACCGCCCAGACCCGCGACCAGCCGCGCGGCCGCATCCTGAAGGATGAGGCCATCGACGAACTGGCCACCCAGGCCCCGACCTCGCTGGAGGGGCTCAATACCCTGCGCAGCGTACCCAAGGGTTTTGGCGGCTCCAAATTCGGCCCCGACCTGCTGGCCGCGATCAAGGCGGCCCTGGCCGATCCCGAGGGCTACGCTCCGGTTCTCGACAAGGCCGGCCCGCCGCCGCCCGCCTCGGCCGGCGCCGTCGTCGAACTGCTGAAGGTTCTGCTGAAGGCCCGCGCCGAGGAAGCCGGCGTGGCCTCCAAGCTGATCGCCACCGTCTCGGACCTGGAAAAGATCGCCGCCGACGACGAGGCCAACACGCCGGCCCTGCAAGGCTGGCGGCTGGAGGCCTTTGGGTCCGACGCCCTGAAGATCAAACGCGGCGAACTGGCCCTGGTGCTGGACGGCGCGCGCGTGCGGGTCGTGGAAGTGCGCCGGGCGCCGAAAGCGGACCTGTAAGCCTTCGCTGAGTCGTATTTACCACAGCCCTTCACGCCGCCTTCATTGGCCCGGCGCGAGGATGCTGATGCAATGAAGATTTCTCAGATTTCGTCGGCGGGCGCGGGCCAGCCCGCCGCTATCGATTTCCCGGGCGGCGCGTGGGCGGCCGCCGCTGCGCTCAACGACACGACCGGCGCGGCCAGCCTTGATCAACGGCTGGGCGCCTATCACGCGCTGTCGAACCGCTGGGCGGCTGCGGGCCATGGCGAGCGCGCGGCCCTGGGCCAGGCTCTCACCGAGTCGCCCTTCGCCAAGACCGTGCAGTCGGCTCTCAACACTTTCACCCGCGCCGCCTGGGCCGGGTCCGGCGCCGCGCCGCCTGCGCCGCAGCGGCAGGCCAAGGCTGCGTTCGAGGGCCTGTCGGAAACCGACCAGACGATCGTCGCGTCTCTGCAGGTCGGCGTGCAAGGCTCGCCCCCGCCCGCCTCGGTGGACGACTATCGCGCGCGGCTGCAGAGCGACCTCGACGCCGCCCAGACGACCGACGCACGCCCGCAGGACACCGTCACGCTATCGGCCGAGGCCCTGGCGCGCCTGGCCGGCGGGAACGCGGCCGACCCGACTCCGGTCCCCGCAGACGCCACGCCGGAAATGGCCGTGGCGCTCGCGGCCTACGGCAAGGCCGCGCGCTAGGCGTCGATCCGCCCTGGCCGGCGAGACCCCTACAGCGCCAGGATCTTCAGCTTCATCCCCAGCAGCGTCGCCAGGGTGTTGGCCCGCTTGGCGGTCTGTTCGCCCAGCAGCAGGTCGGCATAGCCGGGCTCGGCGGCCAAGGTCAGGTCGCCCCGGTGGATCGTCAGGCGCGATCGGGCCAGCAAGGGGGCGCTGCGGCCCGACAGATCGCAGCCCAGGCGGATGGCCGCGCCCAAGGCTCTGGCGCGCTTCAGGCGAACCGGCGAAAGCAGGCGTTCCAGCACGCCTATCTCCGGCGGGTTGAAGGCCGTGGCGTGGCGGGCGAAGGCGGCGGCGGCCAGGAAGGCGCGCTCGGCGTGGGTCTGGCCGGCGATCGGCGCGCGCAGCACCTGCTCGAACACCAGGTCGGCGCGGTGGTCCGGGTGGAGGCGCGCGCCCAGGTCGGCCAGGCGGCAGGCGGATGAGATCAGAACCCGGTCGCGCACGTCGCCAAAACACGGCGGCAGCTCGGCGAGGGCGGGGGACAGCCAAGTATCCAGCGCCGCGCCCAGCTCGTCGGCCAGGCCCTGCCGAGCGCCCAGCGAAGCGCAGCCTTCGATCAGAGGGTCTAGCCGGCGCACGCCGGGCGGCATGGCCTCGAACAGCAGGCCTTCGCGTACGCCATAGGCGGAGATTTCGATGTGCTTGAAATCCAGGCTCTCGATCAGTTGCTCCAGCACCACGGCGGCATAGGGCAGGGTTTCCGAGCGCTTCTTGCTCATGCCCTCGATGCGGTCGAGCGAGCTGCGCGACTGGTGCGCGACCAGGCGGGCGGCGTCGAGCGCCTCGCTGCGGCTGATGCTGTACTGGTGGACCATGTGCAGCGGATAGTCGCTAAGCCGCATGTGCAGCAAGGCGAGGTTTCGCCAGGCGCCGCCGACCGCGTGGAAGGTGTCGGTCTTGAAGGCCTGGGCCACCGGGGCCAGGCGCTGGGCGGTCAGCTTGCGCACCCGCTCCAGGTCGAAGCCGTCGCTGAGGCCCAGGCTGAACGGGCCCAGCGGCAGGGTGACGCCCAGACCCGCGCCGGTCGGCTCCAGCCGGATCAGCTCCAGGCTGGCGCCGCCCAGGTCGCCGACCACGCCGGTGGCGTCGGGGGCGCCCGCCAGCACGCCCAGGGCGGCGTAGCGGGCCTCTTCCTCGCCCGATAGCACCCGCATGGTCAGGCCCGTCTCGGCCTGGACCAGCCCGACGAAGGCCGCGCCGTCCTTGGCCTCGCGCACGGCGGCGGTGGCGACGACGAAGGTCTCGGCGGGCTTGACCGCTTCGAGCACGGCGCGGAAGCGCTTCAGCGCCGCGAGGGTCTGTGCCATGCCCTCGGGGTGCAGCCGGCCGCCGACGCCCAGGTCACGGCCCAGCCCCGCCAACACCTTCTCGTTGAAGACGGTCCAGATGGCGCGGCCTTCCAGTCGATACACCACCAGGCGCACCGAGTTGGACCCGATATCGATAACGGCCGCGTCGCGCGGCGCCGCAAAAGGCATGGGAGGGGTTTAGCCTATTGGACGGGGAGGGAAAGGTGGCATGGGCAAAAAGCTCGCGCCGCTCCCCAGGGGGTCGACGACTAGGACGCGGGGGGCTTGGCGGTCTTGAACGGTACCAGCGGCACGGGATCGTTTAGGGTTTTTCGGCAGGCCCGCAGGCGCCAGCCGGCCTCGCCCTTCTGGTAATAACAGGCGCCGAAGCTGGTTGGGTGACCGTTCGCCCGCCGTCCGCCCTTGGTCATGGCGTAGCCGTGGTCGGGGCTGATCAGCAGATGCTCGATCGGCTTGGCGCGGACTGGGCAGCGGCCCCAGGAGTGACCGTGGCTCAAGACCTGCCAGCCGGGCCCGTAGATCGCCCCCGACTTGAACAGGGCGCGCTCACCCGCCTTGGCCCAGGCCAGGTCATAGGCGTCGCCGACCTGGCTGTCGCCGGGCACGCCGGGCAGGGCGAAGATCGCGCAAATCCGCGCCTGCTCGGCGGGCTTGGGTCCGCAGGAGGCGAGGGTCAGGGCGGCGAGGACAACGAGAACTCGCCTCAAGAACGGCGCGGTCCGACGTGGTCGAAGGCCTGCGGCAGGTCCTTCACCTTGTGGCCGCGGCCCGACAGGCTGGGATTGGTCATGAAATACTCGTGGGCCGAGAAGGCGCCCTTGCGATCCCAGGCGGGGTCGCGGGTGTAACGTCCTTCAGCATCGAGGGTCCAGCTCTGGGCCTCGTCATTGAGGTTGGCGACCATGATCTGGTTGAGGATCTGCTGGTGCACGGTGGGGTTCTCGACCGGCACCAGGCTCTCGACCCGGCGGTCCAGGTTACGCGGCATCCAGTCGGCCGAGCTGATGAACACCCGGGTCTGCGGGCTGGGCATGGCCCCGCCATTGGCGAAGGCGACGATGCGGCTGTGCTCCAGGAAGCGGCCGACGATGCTCTTGACACGGATGTTCTCCGACAGACCCTTGATGCCCGGCCGCAGGCAGCAGATGCCGCGCACCACCAAGTCAATCTGCACCCCGGCCTGGCTGGCGCTGTAGAGGGCGTCGATGATCTGCGGATCGACCACGGCGTTCATCTTGGCCCAGATCGCCGCCGGCCTGCCTTCGCGAGCGTTGTGGGCCTCGTGGGCGATCATTCGCAGCAAATCCGGCTTCAGCGTCTCGGGCGAGAAGCTCAGCTTCTCCAGCCCGTGCGGCTGGGCGTAGCCGGTGATGAAGTTGAACAGCTTGCCGCCGTCGCGCCCCAGGGCCGGGTCGCAGGTGAACAGCGAAAGGTCGGTATAGACCCGCGCCGTCTGCGGATGGTAATTGCCGGTGCCGAAGTGGCAATAGGTGCGCAGGGCGTCGCCCTCGCGCCGCACCACCACCGACAGCTTGGCGTGGGTCTTCCAGTCGACGAAGCCGAACACCACGTGCACGCCGGCCCGCTCCAGGTCGCGCGCCCATTTCAGGTTATTCTCTTCGTCAAACCGCGCCTTGATCTCGACCAGGGCCGTGACGTTCTTGCCGTTGTCGGCCGCCTCGATCAGGGCCGCGACGATCGGACTGTCCTTGGACGTCCGGTACAGGGTTTGCTTGATGGCCAGCACGCTAGGATCGCGGGCCGCCTGGCGGATGAACTGCACCACCACGTCGAAGCTCTCGAACGGGTGGTGAACCAGGATGTCCTTCTCGCGGATCGCCGCGAAACAGTCGCCGCCATGGTCGCGCACGCGCTCGGGAAAGCGGGCGTTGTAGGGCTTGAACTTCAGGTCCGGACGGTCGGGCGGGATCAGTTCGGCCATCTGAGCCAGGCCCAGCTTGCCGTCGACCATGATCACGTCCTCGGGCGCGGCGCGCAGGCCCTCGATGATGAAGTCGCGCAAGTCTTCGGGCATGGTGGTCTGGATCTTGACCCGCACCACGCGCCCCAGCCGCCGCCTCTTCAGCCGCGCCTCGAACTCGCGCACCAGGTCCTCGGCCTCTTCCTCGATTTCCAGGTCGCTGTCGCGGATCAGGCGGAACAGGCCCCGACCCTCGACCTCGTAGCCGGGGAACAGGTGACCGAGGAACAGGATGATGAAGCTTTCCAGGGCCACGATCCGCCGCTCGCGCTTGCGGGTCTTGGTCCCGGCCGCCTGGCTCAGCTCCCAGAACCGCTGCACCTGGCTGGGCACCGGCACCAAAGCATAGAGGTGCTTGTCGTCGGCGATCCGCCGCAGCTTGAGCGCAAGGCAAAAGCCGAGGTTGGGGATGAACGGGAACGGGTGGGCCGGGTCGATGGCCAGGGGCGTCAGCACCGGGAACATCCGCGACAGGAACAGCTCCTCGGCCCGCTCGCGGTCGGCGTCCTCGATGTCCTTGGCGTCCAGCAGCTTGAGACCCTCGTCCCACAGCTGGATGCGCAGGTCGCGCCAGATCCGCTGGTGCTCGGCCATCAGCTCGGCGGCTGCGGTGTTGATCCGCGTCAGCTGCTCGCCCGGCGTCAGCCCGTCCTGGCTGACCACCCGCACGCCCTCGCGCACCTGGCCCTTCAGGCCGGCCACCCGGACCATGTAGAACTCGTCCAGGTTATTGGCCGAGATCGACAGGAATCGCAGCCGCTCCAGCAGCGGATGGCGGCGATTGGCGCTCTCCTCCAGCACCCGCTCATTAAAGGCTAGCCACGAGGTCTCGCGGTTGAAGAACCGCTCGGGCGAGGCCAGCAGATCCTCGTCCAGCCGCAACCCCGCGAGGTCCGGCGCGGCCGGGGTCGGCGCGGCGGGCAGGTCGAGGGCGACGGCGTCGGTCATGGGGGGCTCCGGTTACTGTGTACAGAGTGACCGAGGGTAGTGACAGGAGCAAGACATTGGCGACGGTGGCTCACCCGCTTGCCCCCTACGGACCGCTTCGCGGTCGTCTTCCCCCATAGGGGGAAGAGCTCAGTCGCCGGCGCCGTACTTAAGGCTCCGCCCCCTATGGGGGCGGACAGACCGCGAAGCGGTCAGGTGGGGGCAAGTGAGTGAGCCTCAGTCCTCGTCGCCCGGAACATCCCCAAAATCCAGCACCGCCAGCGCCAGCGCCTTGTTCACCTCACGCCCCTGATCACTGGCCGCCTCGTCCAACGCCGCCACCGCCGCCAGGGCCGCCGGCGCGGAGCGGGGCAGTCTCGCCATCAGATACGGATAAAGATCCGCCGCCGGCCGGATGCCCGCCGCCTCGAAACCGCGCCGCAGCACCGCCGCCAGCACCAGGTCGTCGGGTTCCTCGATCCGGGCCACGCTCAGCGCGTTGAGCCGCGAGCGCAGGTCGGGCACGCCCGCCTCCCAGGCCACGGGCGCCAGGCGGCCGGTCAGGAGCAAGCTGCCGCCATCGACCCCGGCCATGTTGATCAGGTGGAACAGGGTCTCGTCGTCGACCAGGTCGCCGTCCGCCCGGCGATCGACGTCCTCGACCAGCAAGGGCCGGCCGCGCAGGGCCGCCAGGTCGAGCGGCGCATGCCCGCCAGTGGATTTTGGGGAGGCCGCCGCGATCACCACGGCCCCGCAGCGCCGCGCCCAGTCGCGCGCCAGGTGCGTCTTGCCCGTCCCCGCCGGCCCCACCAGGGCCAGCCGCCCCTCGGGCCAGCCCGGCCAGCCGTCCAGCGCCGCCAGGGCCTGGCCACTGGTCGGCGACGCCGCGAACGACTCCCGGTCCCAGGCGGGCGGCGTGGTCAGCGGCAGTCGCAACTGTCGGGGCAAGGCGGCGTCCGGTTGGGGTTACTCTGGTGGCGGACATATAGGGCGCGTTGCCGGGGAGGGCGAGGTGGGAGGGTGGTTTGGCTGGGGATGAGGGGCGGGGAGGTGTGGATGGAGTGTTCAAACAAAAACGCGCCTGCAATTGCAGGCGCTTAGTGATCTACCACGACAAACTGTTAGCGCTTCGGTGAGCCGTTAGCGCGTGCTTGCGAAAGCTGAGTTTGACTGGTTGTCCAATTTTCACGGACCCGGTCAAGGAGAAACAGGGACACACACCCTTTCCCCCAACGTCCGTCATTCCCGCCCGAGAGTCAGCCGAGACGGATAGCGGTCCCCCTAGAAACCCGCCAACGGCCTTGCGCCGTTGGCCTCCGTCGTCCTGAGCCCACTGGAGAAGCGTCTCGAACTCGCTGCGTAGCTCGGCGAAGATCTCGCCGCGATTGGGTCCGGGCGTGAGGATAATCTCCTTGATCACCGCCCGCAACGCCTGGGCCGCTTCGTTGCGCTCCTCGGGCTGGCTGAGCGCTTCGCTGAGCCGTTCGACCTTGCGCCGGTATAGCTCGGCCATGTTGGGGTGAAGATCGGGCACGTCGGCGACGGGTTCGGCGAGCTTGGCCTCCAACCCTTCGACCTCAGCCTCCAGCCCCTTCAGCCGCTCCATGAGCGGGCGGGTATAGCCGCCGTCCTCAATGGCGCTGACGATGCCGGCGATGGACTTGCGGGCCTTCTCCAAGCGTAGCACGTCACCCCCGCGCGTGGCGCGGCGCTGATGGTTGAGGCGATTGCTCTCCTCGATGAACGACCGCATAGCCTGGGCGATGGCGTCGGGCGTGACCAGACGCTCCTTTAGCCCTTTGAGAACCCGCTCCTCAAGACGGTCGCGGACGATGGTGCGGCCATTGGCGCAACCATTGCCAAGGGCGTTGTTGGAACAGCCGAACCGATTGCCCGATCGCTTGGCGACCGTCCCACCGCAGACACCACAGACGATCAACCCTGACAGCAGGGTCTTGGGCCGCCGCATGGCCGTTAGGGCCGAGCGGTGCTTGGCCATGTTCTCCTCGTAGACGTGGACAAGGCTGGACTGCTTGGCCCGCGCGGCGGCCCACAGCTCATCGCTGACGATCTGGAGGTGCGGCGCCATGACGTGAACCCACTCGCTCTCAGGGTTGAACCGCAGGGTGATCCGGCCGGTGTCGGGGTGTTTCATCCGGCGACGCCGGTTCCAGATCATCTCGCCGACATAGAACTCGTTGTTGATGATCCCGGAGCCCAAGGCCCGGTTGCCCCGGATCGAGGTGTCGCTCCACCGGCCGCCCCACGGCGCGGGCACGCCCTCCGCGTTCAACTCGATGGCAATACGGCGCGGGCTCTTGCCGGTGGCGTAGTCGCGGAAGATACGCCGAATGACCTGCGCCTCATCGGCGATGATCTCACGCTCGCCGGTTGAGACCCGGCCCGCCTCGTCGATGGTGCGGATGACCTTGTAGCCATAGGCGTTGCCGCAACCGACCTTGCCCGCCTCAACGCGCCCCCGGATACCCCGATGGGTCTTGGCGGCGAGATCCTTGAGGAACAGCGCGTTCATCGTGCCCTTGAGGCCGACATGCAATTCGCTGATCTCGCCCTCTGACAGGGTGACGATCGGCACACCCGCGAACCGCAGACGCTTGAAAGCGGCGGCGATGTCCTCCTGATCCCGACTGAGCCGGTCCAAGGCCTCGGCGACCACCACGTCGAACTTGCCGGCCAGAGCATCGCGGAGCAGCGCCTGAAAGCCGGGACGGAAGATCACCGTCGAGCCGGAAATTCCCGCGTCCGAATAGGTCTCGACCACCGGCCAGCCCTGCTTGTCGGCGTGCATCCGGCAGATACGGAACTGATCGTCTATCGAGTGCGGCGACTGCTTGTCGTCGGAGTAGCGGGCATAGAGCGCGACGCGGGACATGATCGAACCTCCAGGCTCTCAGGAATCGCCGTCACCGGCTGGGGCGTTGGCGGCCTCTTGAGCCGCAAGGAATTGCTCGCGAGCCATCTGCCGTCCCAGCAATCGCGCCAGGGTCATGACCACGGCGTCGAACTCGGGAGGGGTGGAAGGCTCATCGTTGGCGGGAATGATCGTCCCTGACGAGGGACGTGGGGCGTCGTCCATGCGGGGCTCCTTGGGGGCAGGAGCCAGAAGCGTTGGGCGCGTCTTGGTATCGGTCAACGCAAGGTCATCAGCCGAAACAAGGGCTTGGATCGAACTGCGGGATACGCCGGGAGGCCCGCCGGATACTGGCGGCGCCTTTGGAAACCGAAAGAGTAAATCGAGATTTTTTCCCACCAGCCCCTCAAGACGCGCCAAACCGGCAACAAACCCGGTGGCGACGCGCAGCATTCTGGGGTTCGCCCCCCAAATCACTGCGGCTCAACCCGCAACGATCCGCTGGGCGCGTAAGCCGCGCCACAGCCGGGACAGTAAGAGCGGGACAGGAACGTCCAAGCCTGTCGCACGAATGGCCAAGCGTCGCCGCGCTCGAAGTCAAGGATGC
This sequence comes from Caulobacter sp. DWP3-1-3b2, assembly GCF_049896325.1. Lineage (NCBI taxonomy): Bacteria > Pseudomonadati > Pseudomonadota > Alphaproteobacteria > Caulobacterales > Caulobacteraceae > Caulobacter > Caulobacter sp. DWP3-1-3b2. Next base: position 103,076 of record NZ_JAFCUB010000002.1, on the reverse strand, counting down.
GATAGGCAATGGCAAGCTGAGCCGAAACGTCCTGAATGGTCTGGGGCGTGAGCTTGCCAAGGGGCTTCAGCGCCTCCTCGCGTACATCGCCAAGACGGCGACATTCGGCGTCGGTGGCGTCCATTTCCGGCCCCATGGGCAAAGCGCTGATCTGAGCGTCGGTTAGCCTGAAGTAGTCGAACTGGCGGACCGCCAAGGTCTCAAGCTGCGACCAGCGCGAAGCGAGGCGATCAATCTCTAGGTCCAACGCGATCCAGTTGGCGCACTGCGCGGGAATCTCGGCCGCCCCTACGGGCGCCAATCCCCGCGCAGGCCCCGCCAACGGCAACGCAGCGGTTGCGCCGATCACGGCGCGACGTGAGATGGCAGGCAGGCGCGTGCTGTCGCCCGCCTTTTGGCGCTGGCCCATAGCGTTGGTCCTGATTCAGAGGTTATGATTTTTCTATCAAATAACGCGTTTCAAATCAATAGAAAATCATCAAACGAGGTGAAAATTGTCATTCCAGCTTACGACGGCGCAAATTCGGGCAGCTCGGGCCCTCCTTGATTGGAGTCAGCCTAAACTGGCCGAGGCCTCGAAGCTGTCATTGCCCACGATCAGTAGAATGGAGGGGCCGCTCGGTCCCAGCCGCAGCACCCCGGCGAATGTTGAGGCGGTCCGTAGGGCATTCGAAGATGCTGGCGTCGTGTTCCTCGGCGCGGATGAACCAACGTCGGGTGGTGGCCTGGGCGTCCGCTTGAAGGCTTAGCTCTGCGGTTAAGCCGCAGGCGCGGAACGCGCCTGATCCGGCTTAAACCGCATGCCGAGCCCAAGCCGGGCGGAGAGCGGCCGGTCAAGGGTGCGCGAAGCGCATCGCCGCAGGCGGCGGCGAAGCCGCCCTTGAGGGGGCGATCTCCGCCCGGCACTTCCTCCGCCTAATGACCGGTGAGCCGACATTCCGAAGGGCGGCTGAGGGGTGGGCAACGGACTGATGCGCCAAATGTCGATAGACCGCTAACGTCGCCCTTATTTCGACACAGCCGACCACAAGCCTAGGTTGGGCTAGGAAGTTGGGTTGGCATGTCTGCAGTTCAGCGGCGGCGAACCCGCCAATCTCTGGTGGTTGGGCTTTCCCTTCTACTCCACCTCGCCGTTTTCGGATGGCTAGCCGATTCCGCGTCACCCAATTTTTTTGGAAACGAGCCAGTACCTGTGACCATGTCGGTCGATTTAGTTCGGCCAAGGCGCTTTGACGTGACGCCAGCCAACACGCCAGAGCGGAGAGCGCTGGCTAGAGATGAGATGCCCACCCTCGAACAATCAGCGTCAGACGGAGGGGTTCAGTTTGCCCCGCCCTCACCCTCGGCGGTCACCACCCTTGGTGGTTCTCCCGGCTCAACAGCGGCCAACGCCCCTTCGTCGAGCAAACTACAGGCCGCGCTCCACACGAGCACAAGCTGCACCAATGCAGGGGCGCGTCTGTCGCGGGATGAACGTGATAAGTGCTTGGAAAAGCTCGGACGTTTGAGCGCATCCGCTCCAAGCTACGATGCGCCGATCGATCCGGCAAAGCGGGCCTATTTCGATGAAGTCGCTGCCGCAGGACCGTCTGGTTCGGTCGTGAGGGATGCAGCCCCAGGTGCAATGACACCGGGCAGCGCAAGCGTATCGTTTTTCAAGTGTTCGGTGCCTTTCGGTATCGGCCGAAAGCCGAAGGACCGGGAGGGCACAGTTCGGCTCGGAAAATCACCTTGCGCCATTCCACTACAGGGCAGCTTCTTTACGCCCGAAGCCAGTGTCCGAAAGCGGTAGCCCGTACCGCGATGAACGTCCGACTAGTTGGTGAGCAGAAATCTCCACCGGGCCACCTTTCGGACATCAAAGACCTCCAGCTTCACCTTGAGATGCAGGAGGGGTTATGCGCAGGACCTTAGCGACTTGCTTGTCGATCGTTCTTGCGGTGCTGGCGTCAGCGGCGGTCGCCAATCCCTTAGCGGTCGTGTCAGAAGCCTCCATTAGTGAGCAGAACGCGACGAGACTCATCGTCCACTCCGACCGGTTGGGCCGCAACTATGAGGTCAGCGTTCAGCTTCCCGATGCCAAAGTCTTTCTGGCCGGCCAGAAATTGGCAGCGATTTATGTGCTGGACGGGGGCTACGAACTAGCCGGATCAAACAGCGTCTTCCTCAGCGGGCGCGCCATGATGGCGCCCGCGATCGTCGTCAGCCTTCGCCTCGCCTCCGGCCAGCCGGCTTCCCGAAACAACGACTTTACCCACCACCCCTTCACCGTGGACGGGAAAACCCTGGGCGGCGGTGGCGCGGCCTTCGAGGCGTTCCTCCTTCAGGACTTGAAGCCGTTTATCGAAGCGAGGTACCCGGCCGATCCGGCAAGTTCTGTGCTCTTCGGCCATTCGCTCGGCGGTGTATTCGCCGCCAACGTCTTCGCGGACAATCCCGACGCCTTCGCTGGCTACATCATCGGCAGCGTTGTGGTCCCGCGCGATCCCGGTCTGGTGGATCGGGTCGCCACGGCGACGTCCAGAGCGCATGGCCCGAGGGTCTTCCTGGCGGTCGGCGGCGCCGAGGACTCCACGGTCGCAGAGAAGCGCTTGATGGGGCAGGGCTTCACCGCGTTGACCGCAGCGTTCAAGGCGAAGCCGGGCATTGCACTGCAGGCCAAATCCTATCCTGGTGAGAACCACCTCTCCTACTACCCGAACCTAATGCTCGACGGGTTCCGCTTCGTGTTGCCGCCCACCGTGCCGATCGACTTGCCGTACGCGGCACTGTCCCCGGAGACGCTGGCCCGGTACACCGGCCTCTACGCGCTGCCGGATGGACGAAGCCTGACCATCAAGCCGGCGTTCAATAATCTCTTGTCGGCCCAGGTCGATGACCAGCCCGCCATATATTGGCTGCCGAATGGCACAGACCGATTCTATGCCTATACGGCCGACCTCGACGTCACCTTCGACCAGCAGGGGTTGACGCTAACGGGACGCGGCGCGAAGGCCCGCGCGGAGCGTAGACCGAACCCGTAGGCCATTTGCGCGGCCACAAAAGCAGACGTTTGAGGCGTCTTAGATGGGTCGGGTCCGGAAATCAGCCCTGCGCCTGTGACCGGACATCGGGCACAATGCCGGAAGGTTGGATAAGGCGATGGTCTATGCGTAGAGAAACCCGCCGTTTCTTTCCTATAGCCTGTCTTTCTACGACGGTGCTTCGCCGCCCCTTGAAGCCGTGAGCGTTGGGCCGACCATGGCGGTGCCATGCCCCCATCCGCTCCATCGCCGCCGACCGAAGTTCAACTGATTTGGCTCAAGGGTCAGTTTCAGCGCTGGATACGTTTCGGCCGTACCGTCGATGAACGCCTGATCGACCGCCGCCGCCGCGTCGTCTCCTTCGCCCCTGGTGCGGTGTTCGCCGTCGTCCACTGGGAAGCCGGCCAGTACGGCACGACCCTATCGCGGCTCTGGGTCCTGCGGGCCGTGGCGACCGGCGAGCCCTTCGCCCCGGTTCCTTTCGTCACCCCCGGCGCCGAGATCCTGCTGGACCTGAAGACCTGGGTGAAGGTCCATGCCGCCCTGGCCGTGATCGACGCCATCGAAGCCCAGGGCCTGCGTCCCGAACGCGTCGCCCCTGATCACTGGCGCCATGTCGGCGGGCGCATCGCCGTGGCGCAAACCCCATCGCCCTACACCCGCGTCCGTCATCGCGCTTGGCTGATGCGCAAGCGCCTGGGACTGACCGACGACAACGACCTCCTGGCGGGCGCCGGAGATCCCCGATGAAAGTCGAGACCAAGGTCTATCTACCGCCAGACCTCGCCAAGGAGCTGGACAAGACGGCCGCCCGCATGCGGCGGCCAAAGTCGGAGATCGTCCGCGCGGCGGTGGCCTCGTTCCTGTCGCCGGACGGCGCCGAACGCACCGAGGCGGCGCTGCTGCGGCGACTGGACCGGATGAACCGGCATATCGAGCGCGTCGAACGCGAGGCCCAGGTCAGCAACGAGGCCTTGGCAATCTTCATCCGCACCTGGCTGGGGACGACGCCGATCGTCACGTCAGGCGATCAAGCCGCCGTGCAGGCGCTGGGGCAAAAGCGCTACGCTAGCTTCCTTGAGGCGCTGGGACGGCGGCTTTCCAGCGGCGCGTCGCTGGCCGATCAGGCTTTCGAGTCCAATGGCGGCCAGTTCGACGAGGACGGCGCGCCCAAGGCCTGACAGGCCCCCGCTTAGATGCCAAGGCCTTGGCTTCGCCCAAGCTGCCAAGTCACGCCGCCGCCGGGTTCCATGATCCCGGCGATCTGCTGACCTCGATGCGGCTCAAGCGCCGGTCGCCACGGCACGAGGCTGAAGTCATAACTCCCCTCGATCACCGCGAACTTGCCGGACGCCAATTGAACGCTGTCTGCAAGCCGGCCCTTCACCGTCTCGCCGGCCTCTGGGACGTGGAACGGCAGGTTCTTCTCCCTGGCCAAGGCCGCCCCGACCTTGGCGACCTCCTGGCGCTCCAGGGTACGCAGAAGGTCCGGCTTGGCCCGCCACCCGCCGTCCCGGGTGTGGCTGGCGTGACCCTGGCGGACGAGTATGTCGCGGCGACGCTCCAGCGCTCGCCCGACCTCGCCGCCGAACCCGTTCGGTGCGGCCTCGGGCGGGGTCTTGCCGACCAACTGGCGATCCAGCCAGGTTGCGCCGTCGCTGCTGACTTGGCGGTCCAGGTCGAAGGCCGACAGCAACCGCACTTGGGCGCGGCGGCCCTGTGCGGCCTCGAAGGCTTCGGCGCGGGCCAGGAAGTCGTCGGGGACGCTCCAATGGTCGGCGTCCAGGCGCTCGACGACCTCGGCCCGCCGTAAGGCTTCCAACCGGCGCACATGGGACTCGACGAGATCGTCGGCGTTGGCGCCGGGTGGGAGTCGCATCTCGCCGCTCTCCAGGCGCTGGCGGTGGTCGCTAGGCCGATAGACGCCATCCTCGGCGAGGCTGGCGATGGCGCGGTCGGCTGGTCGGCTGGCCGGCCGCGCGCCGGTCTCGACGATGGAGCCAATGGGGATGGTGGTCGCCGCGTCGCCATCGACCTCGACGTGACGGACCCGGCCGTCGAGACCATCAACGATCAGGCCCATGCGGTCGTCCAGTTCATCGACCAGACGCTTGTCGATGACGCGGCCAACCTTGGGTGTCGAGCCTTCGCCATCGGTGTCGATGACCAAGGCCTCGGCCGGGCGCGATTGCCCCCGGCGGCTGAGCGCCCGGCTCATGGCCTTGATGATGTCGCCGCGCTCGCCCAGCGCCTGCAAGGTCGGCTCGATATCGTTGGACAGGGTCCAGACGCCGGGCGCGGTCTGCTCGGCCAAGCCCATGCCTTCCAGGGTCTTCAGCCGGCCAAGCCGTAAGGTGGCGTCGGCCTCGGCGCGGACCTGTCCCGAGGCCGGGCGAAGGTCGAGGGATCGGCTGGCGTCGAGATCCTGGATCATCGCCCGATCTATGCGGGTCAGGCGCTCGGCGGCGATCTCGGCCTGGAGTTGGCGCCTGACCTCAAGCTCGGTCTCTTGGCCTAGCTCCAGGGTGGCCAGGTTCTCGGCGCGGTGGCGAAGGCCGGCGGTGATGTAGTCCTGGGCGATGATCAGGTCCTTGCCCCGATCATCGACACCCCGGATGACGATATGGGTGTGCGGGTGAGCGGTGTTGAAGTGATCGACGGCGACCCAGTCCAGGCGCGTGCCCAGGTCGATCTCCATCTGGTCCATCAGCTCGCGGGTATAGGCCCGCAGGTCCGACAGCTCCGCGCCGTCCTCCGGAGCCACGATGAACCGGAACTGGCGACGGTCGCCGGCCCCGCGCTCGATGAAGGCGGCGCCATCGACATTGTCGGAGTCCGCGCCATAGAGTCTGGCCGGCTCGCCGTCACGGCTGACGCCGTCGCGGACGAGGTAGCGAAGGTGCGCGCCAGCCGCCTTGCTGCCGGCCTTCAAGCCGACGATGCGGCCCTTCACCACCACGCGGCGCGAGCGATAGCCGCTGGCATGGCGTTGGGCGGCCTGACGCTTGAGGCCGTTGGCGGCGTCCTGGCCTCGGCCGATCCGCGAGCAGCGGCCGGGGGTGTTCGGCGCCCTGGTCTTGCCGCCGGTCCGCGTCGGTCCGCGTTGTCCGCTGCCCCCACGCTTGGCGACGACGCGGCTTAGACGGCCTGCGCGGCCCACCGTTTGCCGGCCGTCGTTGCGGATGCGGCCGGGGCGCATCTCGAAATCCAGCAGGTGGTCGTCCATGGCCAAACCATGCGCCTGCTTGGCCGGGATTCAATGGCGAACGAATTTAGGGAGGGTCGTCGCGTTGAAAAAGAAACTCTCGGCGGTTTCGCCAAGACCACGCCCCAGGGGGTGTCCCCGGAAAATCCAGTGTGCAGACAATCGCATCGCGCCCACATGGGCCGGATGCTTCAATCTTGCCGTCAAGAAATTGGCTGGTTGGCTGGTTCGCGGCCGCTCTACCGAACACACGCCAGCGTCGTAAATGTGGATACTGCGTAGCTTGGCTTGCAAAGCTCCGAAATTGAGACAATCTCGATGAATCTTCAAAGAGGCACTTCGGGCGTTGCCTTGTCGTAGGGCGTAGGTCGTAGGTAGGAATGAAATCGCGAAAACGAGCTGACAAAGCCAAGCGCACGACCCTGGATGGAAGGGCCATCCGCAATGCCCTCTTCTCCTTCCCAAATCTGCGCCTCGGCTTGAGCCGGGTAAGGCAGATGCTATCTGCTAAGGAAATAGGTCCATTTATATCAGAGTACTGGCGAATCCCTTCGGTGCGTTCGCAAATCGTAAAGCTTCCCTTTCCCTCAGCCGATGCGCCAGCGACTAAAGAATATGTTCTGGCGAGGACTTCCATTGAAAAAGCACTGGTGTGGGACGCCTGCGCTTTGCGACAGTACGGTGATCAGCTTGGAAGGTTCTCTAACCTCGAGCGGGAATTCTACAACCAATTAATGGGCGGCAAATTGGCGGCTGCTGCGCTCACCCTGGACCGCATCAGCGCCGAATTCGGACAATCGAAATGGCTCATTGAACAGAAGATTCACCTTCTATCTGAAATTGGCGACATTACACAGCTCGAAGCTTTTGTGAGTTCTGTGGCTGCAAATAGCGACAATGGTGTAGCTGAACTTATAGCGTGGTTTCAATCGCAAAAGGTCGATCCTGAAGTATCAATAAGCCGATTTTACTCATATGCGGATCGGTATGCGCAGGCCATCAATGATGACTCTGGCTACGGAGCGTTTTTAAGGTGGAATATCGATAGATATCATCGCTTCGATGTTCAAAACATAACTGGGATTATCGCATTTAGCGAGACGTCGTCAGTCATAGACAGATACGTCGCACTAAAAGACGTTCTTTCACGGCTAATCGCGTTGGGTCAGAGCATCCCAGAGGTCGCTCTCCCCGACTTATCGATGCTTGCCAATGCGTTGCCTGGCAGCGATCTATCAAATATCATCGCGATTGCAGATGGAGCCCGAAAAGATACTCCTTTAGCAGAAACTGCCGAGCTTGAAATCTTCGACGAATATTCTTTGGGGCGATATGAGAGCGCGCTACAGAAGTGCCTAATCATTCTGACAAGCGAGCCGTCTAAGGCGCACCTTTACGAGATTTGTGCGCGATCATTTGGTCGTTGCGAAGATGCACCCGCGCTCGACCAGACCGCTCCTTGGGCTCGGATTGTTGCCGATATGGCAGCGATATTCCTCAGAAACTCCTCTTACGAAGAGGCGCTAAATCGCTTACAGCGCACCTCTCACGTCGCCACGGTCCCCTACGTCGTTTGGGCTACGGGTTCATTCCTGGCCCGAGAGGTTGAGCCGGACAAGGAAGATCATTGGTCGCAAGTCGATGCTCAATCGGCAGCGTGTAGCCAAACTGGATCCCCCTGGCACTGGGCGGCGCTGGATCGAGCCTTCCCCGATGCTGCAGCCTTGGGGCGCGCCTATAGATCCAATCCAAACTCTTCTGCGATCAGACTTCAAAGGGCCCTTGCGGTCCTCGCCGAGAGCGACCTGCAAGCTGCAGTCGAGCTTGGCGTACCCGAAGTGCGGATCGACATATATCGAGGCCATCTTGCGCGAAAGAGGGGCGAGTTTCGCCAGGCCGCTGAAGCGTATTCTCGCGCACTCAAGGCGAATTGTATGCCCGACCGCTTGGCTGCCGCCAAGGGCAAGGCCGTCTGCCTTCGCGCGCTCCAGGACCATACAGATGCACTGGCCCTAGTGGCCACCCAGTGCCTGGAAATCCCAACCTCTTACCGGCTGTTTGACCTTCCTGCATTGCTGCTGGAAACCGAACGCACGGGCCTTCCGGCAGCCTACTCGACCATTGCCCTTCCAATTCTATATAATATCTACAGCAAATATTATGCTGCAGACCGCGATATGAAGAAGTCGGACTCGGCCGAGGAATATGTATTTGCTAAAGGAGCCCGTTTACCTTCAGAGCTTGAAACACCCGAAGGCGAGATCGCGCTTTCGGAGCATGTATACTTTCTGCGGTATGTTTGCACGCCAAGAGCGATAGATCCTTTTATCGACCTTGAAAATACCTCAGCCGTTGAGCTTGAACGGATCGCAATCTGCCAGAAGCTTGCAGAGATCGATCCGGGCGATCTGGACGCCTACACAGATGAAATTCGCGAAATTACACGTCGTCGCATCGTGCGCGAGCGGCTAAAGCAGGTTGAAAAGAGTAAAATATTCGTCGATGTTCCAAATATAAAGCGGAATGCGGAAAAGCTACTGAAGGAGAACTACTCGCGCTTTCAGGAATCCATATCGCGCCCCGACTATGACCAGGCATTTATCGGAATGGTCAAGACGATTAGAGAGCTCGTCGGTGACAAGGAAAATATTGTTCACTTTCCAGATCATCCGATTGATGAGCGTGAGCAATCCTTCCGGAAGCTATGCGGTGAGGTCATAAATCTCCTACTTTTGAGCCAAGAGTATGGATTCAAAACATACCTAAGCACGCGCATCAAGCACGGAACTTTGGCGGCTCAACTATCAAGCCCATTTTCGCTCAACAACCTGCTTTTGGAAGCAAACGACGGCGTATACACGCAGAGTAACTATTGGCAAAAACAATTGTCGTTAGACGATATGCAGGCCGCGACGCTGCATTTGCTTATATCGGAATTTTCGCGAGACATAGATGGTATAATTGAGTCCCTCAAGGATCAAAATATCCAAATACTAAGCGATGCATTTCCGGAGGCTTGGCTGGATTTTACCTTCTTCCGCAACGAGATCCTGTTTCTGCAAGCGCAAATTGATACCGGAACTACGTTTGAGCAGTTCTTCGACATAGTGCTGACTCGGTTCTGGCGAGCCTTGAACGATAACCTGACAAATGTTCGCTCCAAGCTCGATGGAGTCGTAAAGCCCGCTTTGGCTCAAAGGTTGGACCTGTTGCAGCAGGAGGTGGTGAAGTCCCTACCTGGCGCATCGACGGCCCCGCTGCACTCAGCAATCGCAGCGGCCCGCACCGAGGCGCAGAACTCTGTTGATGTGATCATCGGCTGGTTCAAGCTGACACAGGCAGCGGATCGACCGGACTACGAGTTTGGGATCGCGGTCGATGTGGCGGCTGAAAGCATCAATAGTTGCTTTAAGAGTAAGCAGATTACTGTGGTCCGCGATATAGAGGTTAACCGCGAACTGAAAGGCACAACGCTTGAGAGCATGGTGGATATTCTTTTCATTCTATTTGAGAATGCCATCACACACTCGCATGGAGGCAGCGGCTCCACGGTGACCTTGCGTGCTGCTGGCGGGGAGAATGTGCTGCTCTTGGAAGTGGAAAACAGCGTTATTCCACAAACTGATTTCGAGCCACTAAACGTCGCCCTTCGTGAGCGTCTAGGCAAAGTCTCATCCGCATCCGGGCAAGCCATGGTCGCCCAGGAGGGTGGATCTGGATTTCCAAAAATCGTCAAAATACTGAAGCACGACCTAAGCGGCACAAGCGTTATCAGGGCTAAATTCGTAAATAGCACGACATTTAGAACTGATATTGAATTTGAGAGTGCAAGGATATTCATATGATCGTCGCAGTTATTGAAGATGATGCATTTAAGTGTGCGAAGATCATCGAATTTTTACGCGAACAACTTCCCGATGCAGAGTTCCGGACGGCCCGCTCCTACAAATCCGGACTGCGAACGGCTATATCGAGTGATCTAGACCTTATAATCTTGGATATGACCCTCCCCAGCTTTGATATTAGCGTCGATGAGGAGGGCGGGCCTCCACTTGTTTACGGAGGTCGTGAGCTCCTTCGTCAGATGAAGAGGCGTGCGGTCGCAACTCCTGTAATCGTCGTCACTCAGTTCGAGCAATTCGAGACCACCGGCGACGCCGTGACGCTCGATGAATTGACGAGCGAAATGAAAGAGGAGTTTTCGGACATACTCATAGACTCGATTTACTATAACCCCACTCAAAGTAGGTGGAGAGAACTTCTTAAATCGGCAGTGTCTATCGTGATTGAGGGGCATTCACGGTGATTTCTATCCTCATAGTTGAAGACAGACCTGAAAAACTGAAAAATATTGTAAACGCCGTTCAATCCGTACCTGGCATTGTGCAAGAGGGCATCTTTGCCGCTGAGTGCGCGCAAACGGCACGACGTTTAATGTCCGAACGGCGCTTCGACCTTCTAATCCTGGACATGCATCTGCCGCCACGGCTTGGCGATGAAGCAAGAATGGATGGTGGGCTTGAGTTGTTGCAGAGCCTGAGGGAGGGCGGCCGGTTCAAGCCGCCGTTCCATATTGTCGCGTTGACCGCGTTTGAAGAGGCGGAACGCCTTTCCAGAAGTGAAATGGAACTCCAACTCTGGAGTACCCTTGTTTACGAGGAAAACGGTGGTGGTTGGCGAGATCGGCTGCGCGCAAAAATTCGCTATCTAATAGAATCGAAACGATCTTTGGTCGAGGAGGCGTCCTCCGAGAGCTTAGTACGCCTCGCCGTTGTCACTGCGCTCGGCGAAGAGTTCGACGCGGTGATAGCCGCCATGCACGAGGTCTCTGAGCGGCAATTCCCCGGCGATCCCACGTCATACTTTGAGGGTGTATTTCGAGAGGGCGAGAAGGCCATTTCTGTTGTCGTCGCCACCAGCAACCGCATGGGCATGGCGGCGGCGGCAACCCTCACTACTAAGATTTTATCCAAGTACCGGCCGAAATATATCGCCATGGCTGGCATCGCTGCGGGCATACCAGGAAAGGTTTCGCTCGGAGATATTTTGATAGCCGACCCATCTTGGGATTGGGGTGGTGGAAAATTTGAAGTCGTAAAAGGTACGGCAAAGTTTTCCGCAGACCCAGAGCAGCTCCGCATTGATGCAAAACTTCGAGCCCTGCTCGTACGCGCGTCTAGCGATGCTAATACATTATTTCAGATTCGCAAAAACTACCGTGGGCCTCAGGTAACCTACGATTTGCGAGCGCATGTTGGAGGCGTTGCTTCTGGCGCTGCGGTGATCGGTGATGGCGCGGTGGTTGAATCAATTCGCGAGCAGAAGCGAAAAATGATTGGGGTCGAGATGGAAGTTTACGGGGTAATGGTTGCTGCGGACAATTCAGCCGACCCGAGGCCCCTAGCATTTTCGGCGAAGAGCGTGAGCGATTTCGCGGATACTGACAAAGGTGACTCAAACCGTCATTATGCTACCTACACAAGTGCTGCTTTTATCCGGGAGTTTGCGCTTAGTTACCTTTTGGATGACCTAGCGGTGAGATTTAGTCGCTTGGGACCCGCCTAAATCCTTCTCGGGAAAGGGATCGAGCAATTTCCAGAGGGACTCAAGCGTCTCGTTCTATCCACTAGGTTAGTACGCATACAAAGTAGACTTATGGCGGACTATCGCGAAGAAAGCTTAGATCTTCGCCGCGAGCAATTGTCGTTCCCGGCCAACTCCCGCCCTAAAACGACGGGGATAAACCGACGCTGGCAAAGGCCGGCCGCCTGCGCCGGAAGCGGACATGATGATCGTCTGTTCAGGGTGGATTACGGACCTAAGGCCCTTCGACTTCGAAGCCCCGCTTGCGCAACATTCGCGGCAGTCCGTCCGGCCCAGCCAAGTGTGCGGCCCCGACCACCACTAAAACGTTGTCACCTCCATTCAACCAAACATCGATCTGCTTCAACCAGCGTCGGTTTCGATCGACGATCAGGTCGCGATATTGCGCGTCAGTCATGCTGGCGCGGATGCTGGACAGCAGTCCATCTGGATCGCCCTCAAGCCAGAAATCCAGCGCCTTATCGTAAGTCACGCTTCCCGGATCATTCTCCAGCATGGCTAGCGATCTTTCGAGCGATGCGATTTGCTCAGCGCGAGATGCTCTGGATCTCGCCGTAAGTGTTTCCGCAGAGGTCTCCAGTCCCACAATGCGCGTCCCCGCTTTAGCGCTGGCCGCGATCTGCCCCTCGACTCCTTGTGCCATGGGGGCAGAACCTCGCCGTACAGACTTAATCGTCATGTCCGCGAGCCATGGTTGCATGCGATTTACGGCGGCAATCGGCAGCTTGGCCCCAATCGCGATCCGCTCCAGCCGCTCGCGTCCACGCGCGCTCATCATCGCCAACAGGCTGTCGCCTGGCGGCAAGCGGCCTTGCTCGGCCATGTGACGGACGGTGTCGTCGTCCGATGCAGCGTCGGCATGGATTTCGAATGCGATGACATCAGCGCGGGCCACCGCATCTTCCAATGCCTGGGTCCGCCAATGTATTTGAGGCGGCAGTTGGTGAACCGAGCCGAATAGCATGACCTCCCCGCCGCGGCCGCGCACTCGCCATAGGCCTGGCGCGCCGGAGCGAGGCGGCGCGGGCGCGCATCGGGCGGCTAGTTTCATTGCGGCATCGGAGCCAGGGCCAGCAAAGTCATGGGATTGGTGGGAGAGCGCCACCGTGATCCGGCTCGCGAGGCCAAGATCTTCGAACCAGCCCGTCGGCGGGTCGAAACTCGCCTGAAGAAGGGGGTCGTCGACCTTTGACACGCTGTGAGCTGTTACAAGTTTTCCATCCAATTGCACGGCGACGTCTCCGGCTGCAGAACCCCTAAGATAGTGTGTCCCCACCACGACTTGGCCGGCATCGCAGCTCAGGGTCAGTATTGTGACTTCTGAAAGACTGTCGTCGCCTTTCAGTAACAGGCCTTTTTCTGTTTCCCGCCATGAGCCACCGATAGTCGTTCTACTCTCCGCTTGGACATGGCTTCCCGAGCAGGTCCAGGCGGCGACCAGGGCGATCAGAAAACGGGCGTAAGGCATGCTCGACTCCACATCCGACCGATCAAACGTTTCACAACCTGAACGCAAGCGCCAGCACGCGTCCGAACGTCTGTAGCGGGTCGAAGTTTGCCATGGGCTTCTGGCCCGTATCCGGACCTTCAGATCACGACCGCCAGGCATTGTCGGTCTCGGTGCATTCCCGCCCTAAAACGACGGGGATAAACCGACGCTGGCAAAGGTCGGCCGCCGGCGCCGAGAGCGGACCTGCTGATCGTCTGTTCAGGGTGGTTGGCGGACATGGGCTCCAACCATTGTCAAAGTCGCCTATGCACCGTGAGCGGAACTTGGATCCGCTCCAGTACGCGGACGGTCGCCGTCTGCACGAGAATGGTGTCGTGCATTTGAACGTCAGGGCGACGCCTTTACAGGGCCGATCGTCACGCCACTACCGCTGCGCCACCCAGGGGTGAAACTCTATTGCGACAATCGCTGGAGTCGCGCATGGGTTATAGCTTAGCTTCGCCTTGGGCCGGTGGCTCGATGAGTCTGCTGACTATGGGTGGGACTTGATAAAACACGCAGAGACGGAACGCGTCCCCCACCAGCAGTCCGCCGGTCAGGGTGATATCGTGAGGCTCGAATGGCCGGAGGGATCCTCTGGTCCTACACTCGGCGTGATCATCAATGCCGATTGCGATCTTGCGAACCGCAAGACGGACGGGGTCGTCGCGATACTCCCGATCTATCCGTTCGATGACTACCTGGCGCAGTTCTGGGCCCCAGGTCATGTTGCTGAAGTTGCCGCGCAAGCCACACAATCCGTCTTGGATCTCATTGATGATGAGGACGGTTCAGCCTTGCAGGACTGGCTCAGGGACACCGATGCTGAACAGGTAGCGGATGCTTTGACACAGCGAGCAGGTTTGAAGAAGGCCCAGGCCTTGAAGCTGGTGAGCGAACTTGAGAGGCTCGCAATCTGCCTCGCTGCCGACAAGACGTTCATTGCCCGCTTCAAGGAACTCTGTCGTGCAGCGCAGAACCCTCAAGCCTATGCTCGAACACAGATCACCAGCGCAAAGAAGACGATGGGTGAGGGCCATTTTTTCATCAGCGACCTAGTCGATCATCCTGCCGTTGGGTTCGTAATCAGGATGCGACGGATCTACACCCTTCCTGATCAAGACCTGTTCACCTCCACAAGCGCGCAGCGGTCAGGCAGTGGTGGAGACCAGGCCACAGCGGTGCGTGTCGCCCGTCTGACCCCCTTATATCAGTTCAAGGTCCTTCAGGTGTTCGCCCAGCAATATTCACGCATCGGACTACCCGACGAAATCAGTGCCCTCGGCACTTTGGCGATTGATGACCTGGTCGCGACGTTCACCGGAGCTGCGCAGTGAAAGCCCTTGTTCTGACGCCAAAGACCCTCTTCCGGCTATCGCAGTTTTCGATTGAGGGGGACTGGTTCAAGGAATTCGGACTACCGGATGAAACAGGGATAAAACGGGTTGTCGTAGGCGCGATCGTCTACCTTCTCGAAAGAGAGCTGGAGACGGACGATACTCCGATCGTCGTGCTTAACCTCGGAGTCGACGGCTTGTTCTCCGACGAAGCGACGCGGGGCGCGACACTCGAGCGCATAATCACGACAGGGCGATCGATCTTCACGGATAGCGTGAGCATTCCCACCGGCTGGAAGAAGCATCACGAGGGGAGCCTCTTCTCAATGCTGGCAACGTCTCGCAACCTCGGTTGGCGCGCCAGGATTCACTTTGACATGAACCCAAGAGGTTCAAAGGATCTGTTTGGTTTTGCTCGGACGACAGACACAGTTCCATTCGGCGATATCGACCGTCATCTTGAAATCTACGATGAAGCGCGCGCTCATCTCGTCGATGCGGTGTTGTCAGTGTACGAGCCCGCTCCCGCTCCAGCCAGCTCCGGCTTGGGCATCACTCTAAGTCAGCGCCTTCCGCAGGGCTTTGTTCAGGGGGCGACGCTAGATCAATGGTACAAATCCAAGCTGACCTCCGAACAAAGAAGTTTCGTCGACAAGCCTCACGACGGTCCGGTCCGACTGCGCGGTTCGGCGGGGACGGGCAAGACAATCTCGCTGGTCATTAAGTTCCTCCGCGACGCGATCGGAGCCGAGAATGACGGACGAGCGGTCAAGTTCGGATTTCTCACCCACAGCTTTGCCTCGGTGGACCTGGTGACCTCGATTGGCGAAAGCCTCGATCGCCAAGGCCTATTCTACGGAACCGGCAAGAACGTGAAGCTGGAGGTCAGAACGCTTTATGATCTTGCCCACAAAAACCTGAACTTCGAACTCGATCAGCTCGACCCTCTCTCTCTGGACGGCCGTGAGGGGCGACGACTCCAGCTGGAGCTGATTGAGTCAGCATTGGCGGAGGTCGCCAAATCTGCTGTCGCCAGCGCGCGTTTCCAGACCATAACACCCGCCATCAAAGAACGGTGGGACGAAGCTGTCGCCAAGGCGAACAAGCGCCTCGTGGTTGAGATCATGAACGAGTTCGCCAGCGTGCTCGACGCAGAAGGCATCCGGTCGGGAGAAGAGAAGGGCGAGCGCTACGCCAAGGGGACGACGGCCCGCCCCGCTTGGCTCATGGATCTGCCGACCGAGCTCGACCGTCGCTTCATCCTAGACGTCCACAAGAGATACCGGAAATACCTTGGCGACATGAACACGCTGAGCGTCGATCAAATGATCGGCGACTTTGATTCATTCCTCGATTCCAACCGGTGGGACCGCATCCGCAATCGCGAAGGCTATGATGTTCTGTTCGTCGATGAACTGCATCTGTTCACGTCGGTCGAACGCCAGACGCTACACAAGCTGATCAAGCCTAGCTTCGAGGACGGTGGTCGCCCGCGACGCCCCCCTATCTTCATGGCCTATGATCTCAAGCAAAGCCCTAGAGACACCTTCGCCGACTATTGGGAAGGCGATCACAACCTCTTTGGCGTCTCGACCGGCCTTCAGGGGGCAGACCTAATCAAGCTTGAGACGGTCTTCCGATACACCCCTCAGATCGCAGAGTTTCTAGCGGACCTCGACGCCTCCTTCCCGGCCATCAATATCCCAGAAGAGTGGGACGCCTATTGCGGCAAGGCGGAACTAGGGAACGGTGAACGCCCCACTCTGACCGTCTTCACCGATGAAGTGACACTTTTCAGCACAGTCTTCAATGCAGCCCAGGCGATTGCGCGCTCGACACCCGGAGGCGGCCGCCGGGTGGCTGTACTCTGCGCGAGCGAAGAACAGTTCGACAAATATCTGGTCGCGGCTGCAGGGCAATTCGCCGGGAATCATATCGCGATCACCAGCCGGGAGCCGTCTTCGCAACTCCGACACGCAGGCAAGCGGTTTGTCTTCAGTATGCCGGAGTACGTCGCCGGACTGCAGTTCGACACCGTTTTCCTGATCCATGTCGATGCATCTGAGGCTCCACTCGACAGTTCCAGCGGAATGAGACGGCGCTTCGTCTCCAACATCTATCTAGGTGCCAGTCGCGCTGAAAACACACTCAACCTCATCGCCTGTCTTTCACGTGGCGGAAAGTCCGACATCCTCGATATCGCGCTCGAGCGCCACAGCCTCGCGGAACTTGCACCGCCCGTGCCGAAGACGCGCCGAACCTGAAGCCTTCCGTGCCGTAGAGCGAACGTTGCAAGCGCCTCGGCGGCTGCCCAGAAGCAGACCTTTCCAAGGTCAGCAATAAGTTAGGTTTATCCGATCAGTGAGGCCAACCCAAAGGTCTGACAGGGGTGGTGAACCGTCGTTAGGGCATGTTGTACTTCGCGTACCCAGCCCTCGACTCTCGGTAGAGGGTTGGTAGGATGACCGCCTTTACGGCGATGCGCCTTAAGCTATTGCGCTGAGGCCTTGAGGGGGCAGACGTGCAACGAATCGACGGTGCGTATCTATACAAAATGGGTGCCGTTATCCGGCCTGTCAGCAATATCGCTGAGCAAGACACAAGTACGATTGATCTATTTCTTGCGCTGTCTGCCGTTAGGCACGAAATAAAAGAATTTATACATTCAAGTGTATTCAGCGGAAGTTTAAAGACCGTCTTGAATTCGGCGAATGTTCTATTGGCTGAAATAGACAAACTGGTCCCAGAGCCAGCTTCCGACACTGATTGGTCTGAGGTAGTCCCGGGCTGGAACATTGGCAGCCTGAAAGCAGTATTCAGAACGTTTGAAGCAGTTCTTCTAGAATAACTGCAGACCTTCGCGCTCTATCATGTCGCCCCCAAGGGTGGATTGGACACGGCCTGCCTGACAGATCGTGGCGAAGCGCTATTCCCCGCCGACTTGATTAGGAAAGTTCCAGAGGCGGTTCCAGACGTTGTTGTTGGGGCGCGCTGCATGGCCTTTGGCTTATGGACGGCGATGGGGTTTCATTTCCACAGGGCCAATGAAGCAGTTCTGAGGCGCTACTATGCTTCAGTGATTGGCACTACCAAGCAACCAAAATGCCTAACCTTGGGCGCTATGATAAAATCCAAGAAAGACAATAAGGTTGGGGACGTAAATATAATCGCCGCCCTAGATAACATCCGGGAATTTCATCGCAATCCAATCGCACATCCAGACCACGCTCTGGAAACGGAAGAGGAGGCGCTAAGCTTGTATGCGGCCATACGCGCGGCGGTAGGGTACATGCTTGGCAAGCTCCCCCTCGTGGCCCCCCTTACTACGATCCCTTCAACGCCGTTGAGTTTGGCCCCGTAGGGGCGAGCCGATAGAAGGCACCCCAAGCTGGGTGTGTTCCGACAGGGTCCGCGCCCGACACCGGACATTCGACCTCCAGCCCGGCGGACATAGTTAGGGGCCGCAACGGGTCGAAGTTTGCCATGGGCTTCTGGCCCGTATCCGGACCTTCAGATCACGACCGCCAGGCATTGTCGGTCTCGGTGCATTCCCGCCCTTGTGGCGGGAACCCCTCGCGCCGTCGCACGGGCAGGGGTGGGGCGCGCCAGCGCGCCGCACCGTTGGCTGAATCAGGGGTTCCCGCCACAGGGGCGGGAATGACGGACGTCGGGGGCGCTGGGAAGATTGGTAGCTCGGCGGAGCACGCTATATTTCCTCCATGACCACGAGCCCCCAAGACCTCACCGCCTGGCGCGCCCGCATCACCCGCCCCGCCGGGCCCCTCGGCAACGCCTCTCGCGCCGTCCAGCGGCGGATCAACACCCTCATCCCGGAGAAGGTCCACGCCGCCATCACCGCCGCCATGTCGGGGATGACCAAGGCGATCCTGACCGGGGCCGACTTCACCACGGCGTCGCCGCTGCTGGGCGCCAGCCTGGAGGACCGCGAGGCCAAGGTCACAGCCGCCATCGACGGCTGGAAGACCGCCGCGGGGGCCGAGGGCGGGGCGGCGGGGCTGGGCGGGTTCGCCCTGGCCCTGGCCGATTTCCCGCTGCTGATGAGCTTCAAGTTCAAGCTGCTGGCGCAGATCGCCGCCCTCTACGGCCATGACGGCCGCGTGCTGAGCGAGCGGCTCTACATGCTGCACATCTTCGAGTTGGCGTTCTCGGACGTCGAGCACCGGATCAAGGTGCTGGCGGCCATGGACGACTGGGACGCAGCCGAGCATCCCGCAGACCTGAAGGACTTCGACTGGCGGTCGTTCCAGCAGCAGTATCGCGACCACATTGATCTCGCCAAGCTGGCCCAGATGCTGCCCGTGGTCGGCGCGCCGGTCGGGGCCGTGGTCAACTGGCGGCTGACGGCCCATCTGGGGAAGACGGCGATGATGGCCTACCGGATGCGGTGGCTGGCGACGAGGCAGGGCGAGGTGGTCCCCGCGCGCTGACGGGACACGCCCTTGCGGTGGTCCTCAACGCTCGCACGGAACCCAGGCCTGATGAGCCCGGCGGGTCGGTCGGGGACACGTCGCAAGGGCTTGTCCCCAGTCTCGCGGTGGTCAGACCCATGAAATCACTCGGCTAAATCTTTATTCCCAGCAGTCACTCCGGCCACCCGTATCCTTGTCTTACCTCGCCGCACCGGAAAGGGCGCATGGCCAGCGACCGATGCGGCGGCGGGGGGCGATCGAGCGGGACTGGGCGTGAGGGGGTTACTCACGTGTGTCCGGGGAGCCTGGCGTTGCAGGCCCCGCCCGCCGTCGGCGTCAGCTGGGGAATCGGCGTGCGTGTCTTCTGGATCCGCGTCCCCCGGCGCCGGAGCTCGTCGGAAACGGCGAACCGGTCATCCGGCTAGGCCTTAACAGGGCCGCCTACCGGACGCGGACGGATAACGATGGCGCGGAGCGATCGGCTTCGTCGAAACGGTACACACTAGACAACACTCCGGACGGTGTCCGGCGCTCCGCGACCCTTTCCACCTCTTCAGCGGCCGTCCGCGTGAAGTCCTCCCCCCGTGGCGGAGATGTCGGCGAAGCCGACGGTGGGAGGAGTAGTCGGACGATGGCCAGACCCGATCATCAGCCGCAAACCTCCCCCCACCGGTCGCTGCGCGACCGCCTCCCCCACGGGGGGAGGACTTCCGACCCAGCCCAGAATCCTTGACATCGCCGCCCCCCCATGTCCCTTTCCGCGCCTCGCAAATCGCCCCTTCGAAGACGCTTTTCCATGACGACGATGCACGCCTACCGCTCCCACACCTGCGGCGCCCTGCGCGCCAGCGACACCGGCGCCGGTGTGCGCCTGTCGGGCTGGATCCACCGCAAGCGCGACCACGGCGGCCTGGTGTTCATCGACCTGCGTGACCATTACGGCCTGACCCAGCTGGTGCTGCACCCCGAGACCCCGGGCTTCGCCATCGTCGAGCGTCTGCGGGCCGAGAGCGTCATCAAGATCGACGGCGAGGTCGTGGCCCGCGACGCCGCCGCCGTGAACCCGGGCCTGCCGACCGGCGAGGTCGAGATCCGCGTCACCGCCGTCGAGGTGCTGAGCGAGGCCGCCGAGCTGCCGCTGCCGGTGTTCGGCGAGCCAGATTACCCTGAGGAAATCCGCCTCAAGCACCGGTATCTCGATCTGCGCCGCGAGACCCTGCACAGGAACATCGTGCTGCGCAGCAAGGTCATCCAGTCGATCCGCTCGCGGATGTTCGGCCAGGGCTTCAACGAGTTCCAGACCCCGATCCTGACCGCGTCGTCGCCGGAAGGGGCCCGCGATTTTCTGGTGCCGTCGCGCCTGCATCCGGGCAAGTTCTACGCGCTGCCCCAGGCCCCGCAGCAGTTCAAGCAGCTGCTGATGGTCAGCGGCTTCGACCGCTATTTCCAGATCGCCCCGTGCTTCCGCGACGAGGACCTGCGGGCCGACCGCAGCTTGGAATTCTACCAGCTCGACGTCGAGATGAGCTTCGTGACGCAAGAGGACGTGTTCGCGGCCATCGAGCCGGTGATGCAAGGGGTTTTTGAAGAGTTCGCCAACGGCAAGCGCGTCTCGACCTATCCGTTCCAGCGCATCCCCTATCGGGAGTCGATGCAGAAATACGGCAGCGACAAGCCGGATCTGCGCAACCCCATCGAGATGCAGGACGTCTCGGAACACTTCCGGGGCGGCGGCTTTGGGCTGTTCGCCAAGATCCTCAGCGCCGATCCCAAGAACGCCATCTGGGCCATCCCGGCCCCGACGGGCGGCAACCGCGCCTTCTGCGACCGGATGAATTCCTGGGCGCAGGGCGAAGGCGCGGCGGGCCTGGGCTACATCTTCTGGCGGGCCGCCGACGAGCACGGCAATGAAGAGGGCGCCGCGGGGCCCATCGCCAAGAACATCGGCGGGGAGAAGGCCGCGGCCATCGCCGCCCAACTGGGCCTGAAGACTGGCGACGCCGCCTTCTTCGTGGCCGGCGATCCCGCCGTCTTCGCCAAGTTCGCCGGCAGCGCCCGCACCCGGGTCGGGACCGAGCTGAAGCTGGTCGACGAGGACCAGTTCCGCTTCTGCTGGATCGTCGACTTCCCGATGTTCGAATGGAACGAGGACGAGAAGAAGGTCGACTTCTCGCACAACCCGTTCTCGATGCCGCAGGGCGAGATGGCGGCCCTGGAGAGCCAGGACCCGCTGTCGATCCTGGCCTACCAGTACGACATCGTCTGCAACGGCTACGAGCTGTGCTCGGGCGCGATCCGGAACCACAAGCCGGAGATCATGCTCAAGGCCTTCGAGGTGGCCGGCTACGGCGCCGAGGTGGTCGAGGAGCAGTTCGGCGGCATGCTCAACGCCTTCCGCTATGGCGCCCCGCCCCATGGCGGCTTGGCCCCCGGCATCGACCGGATCGTCATGCTGCTGGCTGAGCAGCAAGCTATCCGGGAAGTCATCGCCTTCCCGCTGAACCAGCAGGGCCAGGACCTGCTGATGAACGCCCCTGCCGAGGCCGCCGAGCGGCAATACAAGGAACTGCACATCCGCTCGGCCCCGCCGATCAAGGTGTAGCGGAATAAAAAAGCCCTCCGGTCCATTGGGATCGGAGGGCTTCCTGATTTTCAGGCCAGGTCGGGCCTAGTATTTCGGCTCTTTTGGCGGCTTGGGCGGACTAGGGGCCCGGGGCGGCTTGGGCGGCTTGCTCAGCGCGGCGGCGGCCGCGACCACGGCGCGATGGGCCTCGGCCTGGGCGCGCTGGAAGTCCTGGCTGACCCGGATGTTTCGGTGGTCGCCGGAACAGTTTCGAACGCTCAGCCCGGCCGGCAGGCGGGTGCCTTGGTCACCGCAGGTTTCGTCGAGCTGGTCCTGGTCCAGGCCCTTGGCGCCCGACAGATCAGCCCCGCCGAGATTGGCGCCCGACAGGTCGGCGCCGCGGAAGTCGGCCCCGTTGAAGATCGCGCCGCGCAGGCCCGAGCCGTTGAACTCGGCATTTCGAAACACCGCCCGCTCGAAATTGCCGCCCATCAGATTGCTGGCGTTCAGCTCGGCCGAGGTGAAGTTCGCGCTGCGGGCGTTGACGCCCTGCAGATTGGCCCCGTTCAGCTCGCTGCTCGACAGGTTGGCGCGCTCCAGATTGGCCCCGACGAAATTGGCCCCTTGCAGCTCGGACGACGACAGGTCGACGCGGCCCAGGTCGGCGGCCTGGAAATTGGCGCCGCTGCTTTCGATGCCGGACATCTTGGCGTCGGTGAAGATGGCGTGGACGAAGTTGGCGCCGCGCATCTCGGCGCCGCGCAGGTCGGCCCGCGACAGGTCGGCGGCGACGAAGTTGGATCCGAAGAAGCTGGCGCCGCGCAGGTCGGCGCCCATCAGATTGGCCTTGGCGTAGTTGGCGCCGGTGAAGCGCGCGCCGGTCAGCTTGCGTCCCGCCAGTTCGCAGTTCACGCAGGTCCCGCCGAGCGAGATCATCCGCGGAACGTCCTTGTCCTCGACCCCGGCATGGGCTTGGGCGCCAAAGACGGACAGGGCCAGGGTCAGGGCGGCGATAGTGATCCCCAATCGGGACATCGAGACCTCCAACTCGGTCAAGAATAAGCGACCGTGTGAGTTACGATTTGGGGCCGCGAGGCGCCCAGCGCCACTTAAATCGCGGTAATGACGGAAGTTTAACGGCAGGTGGGCAGCGACAGGCCTCGCGGAAGGCGGGTCGAATCGTCGCCGCAGGCGCGGTTCAGTTGGAGCTGGGTGAGGCCTGCGGCGCGGTCCATCTCGGCGCCCGAGAAGTTGACCCCAGCCAGGGTGGCGCTCCTGAAATTGGCTCCTTCCAGATAGGCCCCGACGAAGCTGGCGTTGGTCAGGTTGGAGCCGGCGAAGCTGGCTCCGCCAAAGACGCCGCCGTAGAAATTGACGTCGCGCAGGTCGCCGGCGGCGAAATTGGTGCGGTTCATCTCGGCCAGGCTTAGATCGGCCTGCCGCAGCCGGGCGCCGGCCAGGTTTTTGCTCTTGAGCACCGTGTTGCTCAGGTCGGCCTGGAACAGGTTGCAATGCGGGCAGTTGGCGCCGGCCCGGACCTTGGCGATCTGGCTGGCGTTCTGGGCTGCAGCCGGGACCGCGAAAGCCAGGGCGGTGACGGCGAGGAGCGAGGCGATCGTTTTCATGCAGGCACGCGTCTTTCGGCGGGAAAGTCGATTAAGCATGGCCCTGCAAGCTTAAGGCCAAGCAAACGCGGGTTCCGACGGGGCGCCACCTTTGAAGGCGTTAGTTGATAATGCCGTCGCTGCCGCTCCGGCCGTTGGCCTGGGTTCCACAGCTGTCACAGACCACCAGCCCGCCCTTGCGGCTCAGCGCCAGGTCGCCGCAGGCGGGGCAAACCTCGCCGGAGGCTCCCGACGCCGGCGCTTCGTCGGTCCGGCGGCCGCCGAATGGCAGGAACACCAGGTTGTCGGGCGCCGCGCCGCGCGAGAAGCCCTTGGAGATGAATTTGCTGGCGGGCAAGGGCTCGGCCTCGCTCTCGGCGACGCCCTCGCCACGGCCCAGGCCGTCGGCGTTGAACTCGCCAGGGTCGGCATTGGCGAGGTCGTCCCGGTTCAGATAGGAAACCCCCAACTCGCGGAAAATATAGTCGAGGATCGAGGTCGCCGAACGGATGGAGTCATTGCCGGTGACCGGTCCGGCGGGCTCGAATTTCGTGAACACATAGGCTTCGACATATTCGTCCAGCGGCACGCCGTATTGCAGGCCGATCGAGATGGCGATGGCGAAATTGTTCATCAAACTGCGGAAGGCGGCGCCTTCCTTGTGCATGTCGATGAAGATCTCGCCGACCTCGCCATCCTCGTATTCGCCGGTATGCAGATAGACCTTGTGGCCGCCGACGGCCGCCTTCTGGATATAGCCCTTGCGGCGGTCGGGCAGCTTGCGGCGGGCGGGGCCGCCGCGCTGCACGATCCGTTCCACCACGCGCTCGACGATGCGTTCCTTGACCACAGGCTTGGATTCGGGGGCGGTTTCCAGGGGACGCGTCGGCTTGGCCGCCTCGACCTCGGCCTCGGGCAGGGCCAGCGCGAAGCCGATGGGCGGCGCAAGGCGGTTCAGACGCAGGGCGCGGACTCCAGCCCGGGCGGCCGCGGCCTGCAGGCGCGCGGCGTCGGCGGGGCGAGCGTCGAACGGCAGGTCCAACGGGGCCGGGGCGGCCAGGCAGGTGAAGGTCTCCACGGCGGCGATCATCGCCAGGCGGTCGGCCAGGACGGGCGTCTCAATGGCGGCGAACAGGGCGCGGATGTCGCGGTCCAGGCCCTCGCAATCGGCCAGGCGGCGGGCGCCGAGGGCGTGGCGCTCTGCGGCGTCGATCTCGACGGGCGAAAAGCCCGCGAAGGCCAAGGTGTCGAAATTCGGATCAGCGAGCGCGCTGGCGGGCGCGCCAAGCACGTCGCCGAGGAAGCCCGCGCCGATCACTGCGGGGGCGAAGGCGGCGCGCAGGCCGTCGGCGTGGCGCAGGGCGTCCTCGGCCAACTCGATCTCGTGGGCGGTGAAGCCTCGGGCCTGCAGCGTCATATGGTCGATGGCCGGCGCCTCGGTCAGGGTCCCGTGGCCCATGGCGTGGCGCCGGGCGGCGTCGAAATCGGCCCCCGCGCCGGTCAGGCAGGCATGGGCGGCGGCGCTGAAGGTCGGGATCTGAAAGCCGTCATCGGTCTGGGCGGTGGCGATCGAGGCCGCGGCGGCGGCATGGCCCAGGGGCTTGCCGCCAAGGCGCAGGGCGGCTTCGGGGTCGCTGAAGGCGCTGATCAAGCGGGCCGAGCGCAGGCCGTGCTTGCGGGCCAGGCCATGGGCCACGGCCAGGGCGGCGGCGGCTTCGGCGGCCAGCGGCGAGCGCAGGGCGGCGGCGCGCACGCGGCGCTCGGCCAGGCTGCGCAGCAGGGTCTGGCGCTCCTGGGCGAAGATCGGATCGACCCCCAGCAGGGCGGCCGCCTCGGCGCTCGCGCTCAGCGCCGCGCCGACGGCCAGGGCCCACAGGGCGGAGGCGGCGTCGCGGCCCGTGTCGGTCGCCACGGACAGGCCCTGGGCCAGCAGCCAATCGCCGACCCCCGCGAGCCCCAGTTCAGCCGGACCTTCGCCGCGTTCGAGTTCCAAGGCCGTGGCCCAAAGACCGACCACCTGGTTGAAGCCTTCGAAGTCGAAAGCTCCGTCGTGTTGGAAGGCGGTGACATCTATGGCGGCCCGGAGGGCGGCGCCCCGGGCCAGGCTTTCCGCGTCTTCCGGCGACATGGCCAGGACCAGGGCGCTGGTCTCCCAGCCGACCTGGGCGGCGAAGCTGGCCGCCTCGTCGACCGCCGCGACGGCCTGGCGCGAGGCCGAGGCGACCAGCGGGGCGGGGGGCGGGGTCTCGGGATCGATCAGGGCGGTGGAAGAAGCTCCGGCCAAGGCGATCGCGTCGAGGATCATCCGGTCGTCGGCGCCCAATTCACGAGCCCGGCGAGCGGCGCGGCCCAAGGCGGTGTTCTTGAGGGGATCGCCGCAGGCCTTGGCGTCGCCGTGGCAGCGCGCAACGGCGTCGCCGACCTGGGTCAGGGCCGCGTCCAGCCGCGCGGCGGCCCTGGCGGCTAGTTTCGTCGACCGGACCTTGGCCAGATGACCCTCGGCGAAGCGCTTGAACTCGATCTCGCTGATGTCGGCCACATGTTGCGAGGCCACCCGATCGCCGGCTGGCGTGGCGACCCCGGTCAGTATGGTGGCCAGCAAGGCCTCGCGGAAGGCCTGGGCGTCGGCCGCATCGCCAAACAGCCCCTCGTCGAGCCCGACCTGGGTCAGGCGATCAGCGTAGCGAGCGGGGCCGCCGCCTAACGGCTGATCGAGTTCGAGGGGGCCGTCCATCCAATCCAGCCAGGCCTCGACCCGGGCGTCGGTCCAGTCCCCGGGCGCGAGCACCTCGATGACGCAGTCGCTGCGTTCCAGGTCGCGCGGCTCCATCCTGGGGTCGGGGCCGGGATGTCGGGACTGAATGCGCATGAACGATTCCGCGACCTGAGCGCCAAGAATGGATCATCCTAGTTCGCTCCACAGGCGCCTTCAATAGATGTGGGGCGTCGCACCCCCTTGATCCACAAGATGTTGATGTCGCCGCGTTGCGCCCGATGCTGGACGCTGGCGGGCCGCCGACCTATAGTCCGGCCGCTTCGCCATGCTTCCCGCGTGGTGCGAGCCAGTCTGGAATTGGGTGCTGAAGCGGTGCTGAAAGCGATCTTCACGTGGTGGAACGGCGCGACCATCGGTCAGCGCTTCCATATTAGCCGTCGTGGCGTGTTCATTGGCCAGGACGACTACGGCAACCGCTATTTCGAGGCGCGTGACAACAGCGACAGCTATGACGCCCGCAAGCGCCGCTGGGTGATCTATGACGGCTATGCCGAGGCCTCCAAGGTGCCGCCCGAATGGAGCGGCTGGCTGCACTATACGTTCGACGAGCCGCCGACCACGGCGCCGCTGATGCGTCGCGCCTGGGAAAAGGATCACCATCCCAACCTGACCGGCACGATCTACGCCTGGCGTCCCAAGGGCTCGCTGGCCCGGGGCGGCGAGCGCTCGGCCGCCACCAGTGACTACAAGCCCTGGTCGCCGGAATAGGATGACCACGCCGCGGACATGGACGGGCGTCGCGGCGATGGCCGTGGCGGTTTCGCTGGCGGCTGGCGGAGCCAGGGCGTTGCAGAACGCCCCGCAGGCCCCAGTCGCTCAGCCCGCTCCCGCCGCCCCGGCGCCGATCGTCGTGCCGCCGGCCTCGCGCCCCGTGCCGACGCCGGCCCCCCAGGCCGCGCCACAAACGCCAACGGCGGTGGGAACGACCGTCGCCACCCCCGCCGTACCCGCGCCGGCCCCGACCAAGGCTCCGACGCCAGTCGCCAAACCTCCGCCCGCGTCCGCAAAACCTGTAGAGCCGGTCAAGCGCGCCCGCTCGTCCGTCGCCATCATCCAGGCGCTGGACAAGGTCACCACCGAGACCATGAAGTTCGAGGCGCCTGTCGGCCAGCCGGTCCGCTACAAGACTCTGGTGTTCACGGTCCGCGCCTGCGAGACCACCACGCCCGACGAGGACGCCCCGGACTCGGTGGCCTATCTTACGGTCGACACCCAACCCAAGGCGCTGCCAGGTCGAGTGGCGCCGGCGGGGCGGCAGATCTACAAGGGCTGGATGTACGCCAATGCGCCGGGCCTAAACCCGCTGCAGCACCCCGTCTATGACGCCTGGCTGATCGCCTGCAAGACCTCGACCCCGGCGGCGCCCGCCGCCAGCCGGTAGAAGTCCGACTGAATGTTCCAGGCCCGGCCCAGCCGCCGGCGATAGTCGGCCCGGGTGATCTCGGTCGTGCCAAACTGTTCCAGATGGTCGGTGATGAACTGGGTGTCGAGCAGGCGGTAGTCGCCGACGATCAGGCGACCGACCAGATGCACCAGCGCCACCTTGCTGGCGTCCCGGCGGGTCGAGAACATGCTCTCCCCGAAAAAACAGCCTCCATGAGCCACGCCATAGAGGCCGCCGACCATCTCGTCGTCGTCCCAACACTCGATGCTGTGGGCCAGGCCCCGCGCGAAAAGCTGGCTGTAGAGCCGCTGGATGGGGTTGTTGATCCAGGTCTCGAGGCGGCCCGGCCCCGAGGCCGCGCAGGCCTCCACCACGGCGTCAAAGGCGCTGTCGATGCGGACCTCGAAGGGATCGGCGCGGACCGTGCGCGCCAGCCGCCGCGGCACATGCACGCTGTCCAGCGGCAGCACGCCCCGGCGCTCGGGATCGATCAGGAAGATGCTCTCGTCCTGGCGCGCGTCGGCCATCGGAAAGACGCCGCGCTGGTAGCAGGCGATGAGATCATCGACTGTAAAGGCGTCGTCCATCCCGATCTCGCAGCCTAACCCTGCGCCTTGATCCAACGCTCCAGCCAGTGGATGTCGTAATCGCCGGCCAGGATGTCGGGTTGCACCAGCAGGTCCTGGAACAGCGGGATCGTGGTCTCGATGCCGCCAACCACCATCTCGCCCAGGCAGCGCTTCAGGCGCGCGATGCACTCCTGGCGGTCGCGGCCATGAACGATCAGCTTGCCGATCAGGCTGTCGTAATAGGGCGGGATCGTATAGCCGGTGTAGATCGCCGAATCCAGCCGCACGCCCAGGCCGCCGGGGGCGTGGAAGTCAGTGATGGTGCCCGGCGACGGCGTGAAGGTGCGGGCGTTCTCAGCATTGATACGGCACTCGATGGCGTGGCCTTCGAACACCACGTCGGCCTGGGTAAACGAGAGCGGCAGGCCGGCGGCGATGCGGATCTGCTCGCGCACCAGGTCGATGCCGGTGATGGCCTCGGTCACCGGATGCTCGACCTGCAGGCGGGTGTTCATCTCGATGAAGAAGAACTCGTCGTTCTCCCACAGGAACTCGATGGTGCCGACGCCCAGATAGCCAATGGCCTTGATCGCATCGACCACGACCTTGCCGATCTTCTCGCGACCGGCGGCCGGGAGGGCGGGCGAGGGGGCTTCTTCCAGCACCTTCTGGTGACGGCGCTGCAGCGAGCAGTCGCGTTCGCCCAGATGCACCACATTGCCGTGGCTGTCGGCGATGACCTGAATCTCGATGTGGCGCGGCTTCTGGAGGTAGCGCTCCATATAGACCGTGTCGTCGCCGAACGCGGCGCGGGCCTCGGCGCGGGCGGTTGAGACCGCCTCGGCGAGGTCCTCGCGGGTCTCGGCGACCTTCATGCCGCGACCGCCGCCGCCGGAAGCGGCCTTGATCAGCACGGGGAAGCCGATCAGCTCGGCCGCCGCATAGGCCTCTTCTTCGGTCGTGACGCCGCCGTCCGAGCCGGGAACGACAGGAATGCCCGCGTCCTTGACGGCCTGCTTGGCGGTGATCTTGTCGCCCATCATCCGGATGTGCTCGGGCTTGGGTCCGATGAAGGTGTAGCCGTGCGCGCCGACGATCTCGGCGAAGCGGGCGTTTTCCGACAGGAAGCCGTAGCCCGGATGGATCGCCTGGGCGCCGGTAATTTCGGCGGCCGCGATGATCGACGGGATGTTCAGATAGCTCTTGGCGGCCGAGGCCGGGCCGATACAGACGCTTTCGTCGGCCAACCGCACCCACATGGAATTGGCGTCGGCCTCGGAATGGACCGCCACGGTGGCGATGCCCATTTCCTTGCAGGCGCGGTGAACCCGAAGCGCGATCTCGCCTCGGTTGGCGATGAGGATCTTGTCAAACATGCCGATTACTCGACGATGACGAGGGGCTCGCCGAACTCGACGGGCTGGGCGTCTGCCACCAGGATTTCGACGACCTTGCCAGCCTTGGTGGCGGCGATCGGGTTCATGGTCTTCATCGCCTCGACGATCAGCAGGGTCTGACCGGCGGTCACGGTGTCGCCCACCTTGATGAAGGCGTCGGCGCCGGGCTGGGACGACATGTAGACGGTGCCGACCATCGGCGACTTGACGATGTCGCCGGCGGCGCGGGCGGCGGGCGCCTCAGCCGCCGGCGTCGCAGCGGCTGGAGCGGGCGCAGAGGCCTGGGCGACGGGCGGGGGAACATAGGTGGCGGGCTGGGCGGCCAGGGTCAGCTCGCGGGCGACCCGGATCTTCAGGCCGGCGTGCTCGACCTCGATCTCCGACAGGCCCGTGTCCTTCAGGATGTCGGCCAGCTTGCGGACCAGGCGGACGTCGATCGACGGGGTCTCGACCGGATCGGCGGGGGCCTTGGGAATGGACATGGAAGCTTACCTTGCTGTCTTTTTCAGGAGCCGGGGTGGCCGGCTAGTTGGCGCCGACCAGGCCGGCGGCGGCCTCGATCGCCAGTTCATAACTCGCCGCGCCGAAGCCGGAGACTATTCCGGTCGCAGCGAGCGAAACATAGGTGTGGCGGCGGAAGTCTTCCCGCGCCGCCGGGTTAGACAGGTGGCACTCGATGATCGGGATGTTCAAGGCCTTCAAAGCATCAAGCAAGGCGATCGAGGTGTGGCCGTATCCGGCCGGATTGATCACCAGCGCGCAGGCGTCCAATCGGGCCTCATGCACCCAATCGATCAGCACGCCTTCGTGATTGCTTTGCCTGAAGACAACGGAAAGGCCCCGAGCGGCCGCCCGCGCCTCGCAGCGCGCACGGACATCGTCGAGCGTGTCCTTGCCGTAGATCTCGGGCTCACGCGTTCCCAACAGGTTGAGGTTGGGTCCGCTCAGCACATGGATCGGTTTTAGCATTCGGCTCCCGCCGTCGATTCCGGGAGGTCTTGTATAGCCGGTTCCGCCAGGTCACAAGCAGGGCTCGCTTCGGAGGTGATATGCGGCTGCTGTTGAATGGTGAGGACCGGGCGTTCGAGGGCGTCTCGACGCTCGCGGATCTGGTGTCGGTCCTGGGCCTGGACGCCCGCAAGGTGGCTGTCGAGCGTAATCTCGAGATCGCCCCGCGCTCGACCTATGCCGCCACGGCGCTGACGGACGGCGACCGGATCGAGATCGTGACGTTCATAGGGGGTGGGTAGACGGCAGGGGCGTCCTGCGCGTTTGAAACCCGAGCCCCACAGGCGTAAACCCACCCCATGAACGCGCACGTCCCCCCCGAATCCGCCGCCGCCGTCGCTGACGCCGATACCTGGACCGTCGCCGGCCGCACCTTCACCTCGCGGCTGATCGTCGGCACCGGCAAGTACAAGGACTACGCCACCAACGCCGCCGCGGCCAAGGCTGCGGGCGCCGAGATCGTGACGGTGGCCGTGCGCCGGGTGAACCTGACCGACCCGACCCAGCCGCTGCTGGTCGACTACGTCAAGCCCAGCGAATTCACGTTCCTGCCGAATACAGCGGGCTGCTTTACCGGCGAGGACGCCGTGCGCACCCTGCGCCTAGCCCGCGAGGCCGGCGGCTGGGACCTGGTCAAGCTGGAGGTGCTGTCCGACCCCAAGACCTTGTATCCGGACATGGAAGAGACCCTGCGCTCGCTGAAGCTGCTGGTCTCCGAGGGCTTCCAGGTGATGGTCTATTGCTCGGACGACCCCGTTTATTGCCGCAAGCTGGAAGAGGCGGGCGCGGTCGCGATCATGCCTCTGGGCGCGCCGATCGGCTCGGGTCTGGGCATTCAGAACCGGGTCAACCTGCGGATCATCATCGAGAACGCTGGGGTGCCGGTGTTGGTCGACGCCGGGGTCGGCACGGCGTCGGATGCGGCCATCGGCATGGAGCTGGGCTGCGACGCCATCCTGATGAACACCGCCATCGCCGAGGCCAAGGATCCGATCCGCATGGCGCGGGCCATGAAGCACGCGGTGATCGCCGGTCGCGAGGCCTATCTGGCCGGCCGGATGCAGAAGCGGCTCTATGCCGATCCCAGCTCGCCGCTGGCGGGGCTGATCTAGAGCATTTTTCGAGCGAAGTGGTTCCGGTTCGCGTGAAGAAAAATGCGTCAAAACAAAGGTTAGAGCTCACGGCCTGACGCAGTCAGGTCGGGAAATGCTCTAGGCCTTCACGTCGAGGAACGAGCCCTGCTTCATCTCGGGGTCGTTCTCAATCTGCGCCTTGATCTGGGCCTTCAACTGATCCTCGATCTTCTGGCGAGCCTTGGGGTCCATCGCCTTCAGCTGTTCCTCGGTGAGGCCCATCTTGCCCAGCATGGCCGCGCGCATCTTCTGGGCGGGTGTCAGCTTGGCGTAGTCGAGGAAGTCGTCCTTGGCGGTCTTCGCGGGCGCGGCGGCCATGCCGAGGGCCGAGGTCGCGTCGGCCGGCTTGGCGGCTGTGACCTTGTTGATCTTCGCCAAGGTGGCGCTGGCCAGCGAGGCCAGAATGCTGGGACCGGAAATGAGCATGGGAACTCCCGCCTTGAACTCAGGCGGGGCGCGCGCTGCAAGCGCCGTGCGCGTGGACGGGGCCAGGCTTTTCAGGGGCTTAGCGTCGAGGGGCGACACTGGCGGCAAGGATCGCCTAGCAGAGTGTTCCCGGTGAGCAGAAAAGGGTCAAGCTTGGCGAATGCCGCCTTCTCCTAACGGAAAAGCGTGTCGACGCGGGTGGGTACGAAACAGAATCCATCAAAATCAACGCTCTAAACTTTCTCGATCTTTTTGACACCCACCCCCTTCTGGCGCCCGCATACTCTGCTCACCCCATCGCACGGGGAGGGACGTCGGCCGGCGACCTGACGGGCGGTAGGGGGTGGTCGAGCGGGAAGGCTTGGCCGCCGTGTCTTCTTCGGGAGACGCCCCAAGGTAGGTTCGGAGCAGGTTCGCCCCCGCGGCGACAAAACTTCGGCGCCCGGGTAGGCGGCCGTTGCCAACAGGTACGGGCTGAAATCGCCTGTACGGTCCGGAGGGTCAGCCAACCCTCCGCCCGCCGAGGGCCCACTTCGGAAGCGGGTTAAGACCCCGCGCGCCGATGGCTCTCGTCTGAAGGCCGCGCGAAGCGCTCGTCTTCGTCGAAACGGTATCAAATCTGCAAAACCTCCGGGCGGAGCCCGGGCGCTTCGCACCCTCCCCAAGCTCTTCCGCGGCGATCCGCGTGAAGTCCTCCCCCCGTGGGGGAGGTGTCGGCGCAGCCGACGGTGGGGGGCGTGATTGGATGCCGGCCAGACCTGCGATCGAAGACCCTAAACCTCCCCCGCCGGTCGCTCCGCGACCACATCCCCCACGGGGAGAGAAGTTTCAGGCCCCCGCTCGCGCCGCCTTGGCCGCCCGGGCCTGTTTGAGCAGTCCCCACGCCCGCAGCGCCATC
This sequence comes from Caulobacter sp. DWP3-1-3b2, assembly GCF_049896325.1. NCBI lineage: Bacteria > Pseudomonadati > Pseudomonadota > Alphaproteobacteria > Caulobacterales > Caulobacteraceae > Caulobacter > Caulobacter sp. DWP3-1-3b2. The sequence continues at coordinate 70,230 of NZ_JAFCUB010000002.1, read as the reverse complement.
TCAACCCGCGACACCGCGAACAGGCCCACGCCCAGCACGATGAAGCCGTCATTGAGCAACACCAGATTGACATGCCAGGCCGACGCCTCGCCCTGCAGCACGGCCCGCAACCCGAAGCGCACGACGAACAGGCCCAGCAGGAACAGGATGGCGGCGGGCGAGGGCTTGGTGTTGAGCAAATGGGTCTCGGGATCGATGGCGATCGGGATCAGCTTGCCGCGCCACCAGCCGATCGCCGCCCCGACCAAGAAGATCCCCGCCAGCCACAGCCAGTCGAGACCTTGTGGCGGAAACTGGGTGAGGGTGGCGGCCATGCCGACCAGCATGACGGCGGGCAGCACCCACATCCATTCCAGCTTCAGCCGGCGCTCGCGGTTCATGCTTCGAAAGCGCAGCGCGAAGACGACGGCCACGACGGCGATGGTCACCACCATCTGGGTGTTGGACTGGTTGATGAGACGCCCCGATATACCGGCCGCGAACGCCGCAGCTCCCCTGGCTCACACCTGTCCGCGTCAGGCCGCCGCTTCAAGCGCCCTGTCGATGGCCTGGGCGATGTTTTCGCGACTTTCGGCGCCGACGACCGCGAGGCGACCACCGAAGATCGCGAACGGCACACCGGTGATCTCACCTTGCACGGCCATGGCGTGTTCGCGAGCCACGGTGTCCTTGTCGGCGCCCTGGGCCAGCAATTGCAGGATCACCACCGGATCCATGCCAGCGGCCTCGCCGATATCCGCCAGAACCTGGGGATCGCCGATGTCGCGACCGTCGGTGAAATAGGCGGCGAACAGGCCCTCGACCACGTCGTCCTGCTTGCCCGCCCCGTGCGCCCAACGGATCAACCGATGGGCGGCGCTGGTGTTGGGCGACAGGGCGATGTCGGCGAAATTGAAGACGATGCCTTCCTCGGCTCCCGCCTCCGTCAGGGCGGCGTGCACGGCCTTCAGCTTGACCGGATCCTTGAACTTGCCGGCCATATAGGCTTTACGATCAACGCCTTGTTCCGGAAGCGTCGGGTCCAACTGGTAGGGGCGCCAGACGATCAGTGGCTCGACGTCGGGCCGCAGGGCCACGGCCGACTTTACCCGTCGCCAGCCCAGATAGCACCAGGGGCAGACAACGTCGGCGACAAGGTCGATCAGCAGGGGCTGGCCCATGGCGCGGCCTTTCGAATAACTGGCGTCGCAGGCCACGTAAGACTGCGGCCGGTCTTGGGCAAGCCTTCAGGCGCTGTCGCGTTGCAGGGCTCTAGCGGCGGCGCGTTCCAAGGCGTGGACGGCGCTTTCGCCGCTCTCGATCTGGGCCACGCCGATGTCGAACTCGCAGACGAACGGCGCGCGATCGTCGCCGGCGTCGAAGGCGGTGCAGCCGATCACCGCAGCGATCCGTTCGGCCGCCGCGCGTCCCGCCGCCTGGTTGGTGGCGGGCAGGGCCAGGGCGAAGACCTCCGGCGCCAGGCGGGCGGCGGTGTCCTCCACGCGGACCAACCGCCCAACCATCGAGCCGATCTGCGGGATGGCGCGGTCCAGCCAGCCGTTCTTGCGGGCCCAGACGGTGTCGGGCTTGTCGGCGACCCGCAGCACGCAGATCGACAGCGGTCGGACCCGTTCGCGCGCCGCCCCGGCCAGCCGCACCAGGTGGGCGGCGAACAGGTCGCGGGTGAACAGACCCGTGGCCGCGTCCATCAGGCCCGAGCTACGGGCCTTTTCCAGCGCGCCTCGGATCGACTCGCCACGCCGATAGTTGCGGGCCAACTCGATGACGCGCCGGGCGGTCTCGATTTCGGGGGTTTCGGGAGAAGCGACGTCGGACACGCCGCGATGGAAGGCCTCCGATGTGGTCACATAGCTCTCGGCCTTCAAATAGAGCAGGGCCGGGATGTGGAACAGCCGGGTGTTGCGCCGCATGCCGGCCGCGATCGACAGGGCTTCCTGCTGGTTGTCTCCGGCCCACAGCACGACGGCGTCGAAGGCCCGCTCGTGAAGATAGTCGAAGGCGGTGTAGGCCGTGAAAGCGCCGACCACGTCGGCCCCACTACGGGTCAGGGCGTTGGACAGGGCCAGGAACTGCGGCGCGGGCTCGCCGATCGCCAGGATCCGGAAGGGCTCGGCGTGGGGTTCCGGCAGGTCCAGGCGGCGGCCGCGGTCGCCGAAGGTGGCCAGGCGAAGCTCGAACTCCTCCTCGGCGATGGCGGTGCGGACCAGGGATTCCAGGCGCAGCACGGCCTGGGCCGGGTGCAGCGGCGGCGACAGGGTCAGGTCGAAGGCCTGGTGGTGGGCGTCGGTCCCGGGCTCGCCGATGGCGATGACCGGCAGGCGACGCGGAGCCACGGCGGCCTTCAGGCGACGCGACAGCGAATGGGCGTCAGGACCGGCGCTCTCGAGATCGACGATCACGGCTTCGATGTTCAGGTCGCCGAGAGCGGCGAGGGCGGCATAGGGGCCACGGGCGGTGATGGTCCGCCAGCCGAGCTTGTCGAGCCCTTCCGACAGCGGCCCAGCCCGGGAATCGTCGCGCGCAACGATCAGAATTCGGGCGTTCACCGTCAACTCAAGCCTCCGCCCCGGATACCGGTATCGCTCGACGACGCAGCGCCGTCGAGATTCGACGCCGCAACATAGCAGAGGCGGACGGCGCTCATAGGTACGCATCGCCGCAGGGGCCAAGCGAGATGGGGATCAAAACGGGACTTGCATGACGAAGGGTCAGGATCGTTCAAGTGCTACGGAAAGCCGCGAGATTCGGCAGGAGGAAGACATGGCCCAGGGACCGCTATCTGGCTTGAAGGTGCTGGAATTCGCAGGGATCGGTCCGGGACCGTTCTGCGGGATGCTGCTGTCGGACCTCGGAGCCGACGTGGTGCGCATCGACCGCAAGGGCTCGGGGCGCAGTTCGCCCGCCGACGTCACGGCCCGGGGACGCCGCTCCGTGGCCCTGGACCTGAAGTCGCCGGCCGCGGTCGAGACCTGCCTGAAGCTGATGGAAAGCGCCGACGGGATCATCGAGGGCTTCCGGCCCGGCGTGATGGAGCGGCTGGGCCTGGGGCCTGACGTCGCCTTGGCTCGCAATTCAAAGCTCGTCTATGGCCGGATGACCGGTTGGGGCCAGACCGGGCCCTACGCCAAGGCCGCCGGCCACGACATGAACTATATCGCCATCACCGGCGCCCTGGCGGCGATCGGCACGACGGACAAGCCGGTGCCGCCCCTGAACCTGGTCGGCGATTTCGGCGGCGGGGCGCTCTACCTGGCGTTTGGCCTGTTGGCCGGGGTGATCCATGCCCGCTCGACGGGTCAGGGCCAGGTGATCGACTGCGCGATGAGCGACGGCGCGGCTTCGCTGATGGCCATGTTCTACGGTTTTAAGGCCGGCGGGATGTGGGGCGAAGGGCGGCGGTCCAACCTGCTCGATGGCGGAGCGCACTTCTACGACACCTATCAATGCAGTGACGGCAAATGGATCTCGATCGGCTCGATCGAACCGCAGTTCTATCTACTGCTGCTTGAAAAGACCGGCATTACCGACCCTCAGTTCCAGCACCAGATGAGCCGCGAGGAGTGGCCAGAGCTTCACGACAAGCTGGCCGCCGTCATCGCCACCAAGACCCGCGACGACTGGTGCGCCCTGATGGACGGAACCGACGTTTGCTTCGCTCCGGTATTGACCATGGACGAGGCTCCCTCCCACGCCCACAACGCCGCCCGCCAGACCTTCGTCGAGGTGGCCGGCGTCATCCAGCCCGCGCCGGCCCCGCGTTTTTCGGCCACACCCGGCGTCATCCAGGGTCCGCCGCCCAAGATCGGCGCCGACAACGACCAGGCGCTAAGCGACTGGGGCTTCTCCGCCGAGGCGATCGGGGCGCTGCGGGAGCAGGGGGCGCTCTAGGCGAGACCTGACAGTCAGGCGCCATTCCCGTTCAGCCGCCATTCAGCCGCCGAGCCCTAGAACACACCTGCAACCGGCCGTCGCGCCACCCGTCCCTCGATGCGGCGATCGGTTCAGGTTCGTCCTGCGGAGCCCCGTCGCTTTCCCTGAAGCGGCGGGGCTTTGTGCTCCAGAACTCCGGTATCTCAGGCTTGACTTGCTTCAGCGGGATGACGCGGGCAGTTTCCGCCGAATGAAGCCACCCGCAGACCGCCTTCGCTTTCGGGATCTCGACCTCGATCCGATCCACTGGGTGCGAGAAATCCTGCGCGTCATGGGCTTGGCCCTGCAGCGGCTGTGGGGCCGCGATGTCATGCTCTATGTCGGCGGGGTTTCGTTCTTCGTCCTGCTGGCGGTGTTCCCCGGCCTGGCGATCCTGATCGGCCTTTACACCTTGCTGTTGACGCCCGAACAGGCCGCCGCCCAGGCCGACAAACTGTCCTATCTGATGCCGTCCGGCGCGCGACCGATCTTTCAGAGCGAACTGGGTCGGCTGGCCCATGCGCCGGAGCAGGCGATCTCGGCCCAGAGCGCCGTGGTGCTGGTCATCGGCCTGTATGCCGCCCACCGGGGCTTCAAGGCCTTGCTGGCCGGCCTGTCCTTTATCCACGACGAGGAGAACCAACGCGGCTTCCTGGGCTTCAACTTCATGGCCCTCGTCGTGCTGGTCTGCGCGTTCGCTCTGCTGTTCGTGATGTCGGGCGTCTTCCTGACCTTCCGCCTGCTGTCCAGCACCCTGGACCTTCGGCCGCTGGAAGGCGCCTCCTGGATCCAGAGCGAATGGACCTGGGCCAGCCTGGGCCTGATGGTCGGCATGACCCTGGTCTATCGCTACGCCATGTCGCGCGTCCCTGTCGGATGGCGCGCGTCGATCGCCGGGGGCGCGGCGGCGGCGGTGCTTTGCGTCTTCATGTCCTGGGCCAGCGCATTCTATGTCGAGCAGGTGGCCCATCTGGGCGCGACCTACGGCTCAATCTCGGCGGTGATCATTTTCCTGATCTGGCTGTCCTGGAGCGTCAATGCGGTGTTCTTTGGCGGGGCCCTGGCCACCGAGATGGAGATCGCCCTGGAAGAACGGCCAAGGGCCTTGCTCGAAGGCCCCAAGGCAGTGCTGCTTAAAGCGCCTTCGCCACCAGAAAGCTGATCGCCCCGTTCGGCGCGTCGACAACCTCAACGACTGTGGCCCCGGCGCTGGCGGCGAAGTGGGGCACGTCGATGCGCGCCAGCGGATCGTCGGCGATCAGGCGCACCTGAGCTCCAGGCGCGGCCTCTTCCAAAGCGCGGCGCAGGCGTAGGGTCGGCACCGGACAGCGGTGACCCCGGGCGTCGACCAGGCGGGCCTCAGCCATCGAACACCGCCTCGGCCTGGGCCGTGGACAGGATGCGATACCCGCCTGGCGCCAGGTCAGTCGGCAGGGAAAGACCGCCGATTCGCTCGCGATGCAAACCCGTCACGTGATTGCCGACGGCGGCGAACATCCGGCGCACTTGGTGATAGCGGCCCTCGGTGATCGTCAGCCGCGCCCCGCGCTCGCCCAGCACTTCAAGCTCGGCCGCGAGCAACGGTTTTTCTTCGCCTTCCAGCATCAGGGTTCCGCTGGCGAAGGCCGCGACCTCGGTTCCGGTCAGGGGCCGATCCAGGGTGGCGTGATAGACCTTGGGCACGTGGCGCTTAGGTGAAATCACCCGATGCAGGAAGTCGCCGTCATCGGTGATCAGCAGCAGGCCGGAGGTATCCTTGTCCAGCCGCCCGACGCTCGACAGGGCCGGGTCGCGAATCTGCCAGCGCTTGGGCAGCAGGTCATAGATCCGCTCGCCGTCCTCGCGGTGCGAACAGACCAGGCCCAATGGCTTGTGCATCAGCAAGATCAGCGGCGCGGGGGGATCGACCGGGACGCCGCGAATCTTCATTTGGCTTGGCAGATCAGCAGTGACGGCGATCTTTTGACCGGCGTCCTTGATCGGAACGCCGTCGAGCGTGACCTTGCCGCCCGAGACCAGGGCCTGGACGTCGCGCCGGCTGCCGTAGCCAAGATTGGCCAGCAGACGATCCAGGCGCGCCATCAAGGCTTTTGTCACTTGCGGGCCTCGTAGACCTTGAAGCCGCCGGCGTCGGCCACCGGGCGAACGGTCTTGAAGTGCTCGTTCAACACCGCCTCATAGGGCAGGTGGCGATTGGCGACGATCCACAGCACGCCGCCCTTGCGCAACATGGCCGCCGACGCGGTGATGAAGGCTTGGCCCAGGCCCTTGTCCTCGCCGACTGCGTCGTGGAAGGGCGGGTTGGTGACCACGAAGTCCAGGCCGGTCAACAGTTCCGCGCCGCGGCGGGCGTCGGCCCAAAGCACTTCGACCCGCAGGTCGGCGACATTGCGCTTGGTGGCCTCGACTGCCCGGCGGTCAAGGTCGACCAGGCTCAGCTTGGTGACCTTGGGCGAGGTCAGGATGGCGTGCGCCAGCACGCCGACGCCGCAGCCCAGATCGACGCCGACGCCGCTCATCGGCGGCAGGGACTTCAGCAGCAGGGCCGAGCCGGGGTCCAGCCGATCCCAGCTGAACACGCCCGGCTGGGTCCAGAGGCCGTCGCCGTCCAGACGACGCGGCGCGCCCTCGGCGATCGCGGCGTCGATCCCTGTCAGGCTCGTGGGCTTCAGGGTCACGCAGATGCGCTGGTGGCGCTTGGCGCTTTCGCCGATCGAGCACCCGAACGCCGCCAGTTCCTTGTTCATCCGCAGGCCACCACGATCCTTCGGGGCCAGGGCGGTCAAGCGCCCCTCGACCTTCAGCACGCGCAGGGCCTGGGCCAGAACATAGCGCCGCTCGGCCACGCCGGGAGGGGCCTGGATAACGATCTCGTCCAGCGCGCCTTCGGCCAGGTCGGCTAGGTCGGTCGAGTCCGTCACCAGGGGCGAGACCTGAACCGCGCCGCCGGGCACGTCGACTATATCAAGAAGCGGAGAACCATAGACGGCGACGCGAGGAATATCGGACATGAAACGGATCTCGGGAGATGTGGCGGGCAGGGTGGGATTCGAACCCACGGTGGACTTTCACCCACGGCGGTTTTCAAGACCGCTGCCTTAAACCACTCGGCCACCTGCCCGGAGCATGGGCCTATATCAGCGGTCGCGCGCCGGCTCTAGTCGATTTCCAGTCTGTTTGGTCGCACCCTGGATTAACCAGACCTCAAACCTCCTGCACGATCTTGTCACCTGAGATTGTATGGTTGGAGCGGTTTGTTGGACCTGCGGCGCGAAAGTCGAGGCGGAAGGCGCGTGCTGCGCGGACTGGCCATGGCCGCCCTGGGCTCGGCCGGGCTGGTGGCCTGCGCCACACCGCAACCGCGTCTGGCGATCCACCAGGCTCCGTCGGCGAGACCCTATTCCGGTCCACCGGCGCCCGGTTCGACCACCGGTTTGCGTGGCACCGAAAAGCCGTATCAGATCAAGGGCGTCTGGTACTATCCCAAGGCCGATCCGCGCTATGACGAGCAGGGGATCGGTTCCTGGTACGGTGAGCAGTTTCATAATCGCCGCACCGCCAATGGCGAGATTTTCGACATGGACATGCCGTCGGCGGCGCACAAGACGCTGCCGCTACCGAGCGTCGTCGAGGTCACCAATCTGGACAATGGCCGCAAGATGAAGCTGCGGGTTAATGACCGCGGGCCGTTCGTCGACGGCAGGATCATCGACCTGTCCAAAGCCGCCGCCGAACAGTTGGGCTATGGCCGAGCCGGCGTCGCTCACGTCCGGGTTCGGTACATAGGGCCAGCGGGCAAGACGCCTTTCGATGAGCGTCGAATCATCGCCGCCGCGCCGCCACAGTCTGAATCGCGTTACGCGCCGCCCACCAAGGCCCGGGTCTATGCTGGCGGTCTGCCACCAGCTCAGCCAGCCTACGGCGCGACGCCCCCGCCGAAGACCCCCGATCGGGACTATGCCGCGTCTCTTCCCATGGTCGACGCGCCCCCTGCGCCATCCGCGCCGCCCGCGCCATCCGCGCCGATCGCGACGAGCTATCGCATCCAGGCCGGCTCCTTCGCCAATCTCGACAACGCCGAGCGCGCCGCCGCGCAGCTGAGCGGAGCGGGGCGGGCCTCGATCGAGCCCGTAGAGCGCAGCCAAGGCGTCCTGTACCGCGTGGTTGTCACGGCCGGATCCGACGAGGGCGAGGCCTTCGGCATGCGCGATCGGGTCGCCGCCTTGGGCTTTTCAGACGCGACGGTTCTTCGACCTTAAAGGGGTCTGGACAAGAGGCGCGATCCGGCCGAATTGAAGCCGGTGACCAACGGTGTTTTCATCAGTTTCGAAGGCGGCGAGGGGGCTGGAAAGTCCACCCAGATCCGTCGTCTGGCCGAGCGACTGAAGGCGGACGGCGCCGACGTGGTGCTGACCCGTGAGCCGGGCGGCAGCCCCGGGGCCGAGCAGATTCGCGACCTGATCCTGAACGGCGAGGTCGATCGCTGGTCGCCGATCACCGAGACCCTGCTGATGTACGCTTCGCGTCGTGATCATCTGGAACGGGTGATACGCCCCGCTTTGCAACGCGGAGCGATCGTGCTGTGCGATCGCTTCGCCGACAGCACCCAGGCCTATCAAGGCGCGGGGGGCGACGCGCCGCTCTCGCTGATCAAGGCGCTGGAGGACCATGTCCTGGGCGGCACGCTTCCCGACCTGACCCTGATCTTCGACCTGCCCGCCCAGGCGGGGCTGGAGCGCGCCATGGCGCGAGGCGGCGAGGCGAGGTTCGAGTCCAAGGGCATTGAATTCCATGAACGCCTGGGCGCGGCCTTCCTCGAGATCGCCCGGCGCGAACCGGAGCGCTGCGTGGTCATCGAGGCGGCCGGCGATATCGACGCGGTGTGGACCGATGTCTGGAACGCCGTTTCCACGCGATTGGGTCTCTGAACGTGGACGCGCCGCCGCATCCTCGCGACGTCTTTCGCATCGACGGCGTGGAGAGCGCCGAACTGGCCTTCCTCGACGCCCTGGATCGCGGCCGGCTCCACCATGCCTGGCTGCTGACGGGGCCGGAGGGCGTCGGCAAGGCGACCCTGGCCTATCGCATGGCCCGCCGTCTGTTGGGCGCCAGGCCCGATCCCGCCTTCGGGCCGCTGGGCGCCTCGCCCACCGACGTGGTCAGCCGCCAGGTCGCCGCCCGCTCTCACCCCGACCTGATGGTGCTGGAGCGCGAGACCGACGACGGCAAGGCCCGCAAGTCGATCCCCGTGGACGAGGCGCGCCAATTGCCGGCCTTCTTCGCCAATTCGCCGGCTGTTTCGCCCTACCGGGTGGCGATCATCGACGCGGCCGACGACCTGAACGTCAACGCCGCTAACGCTGTTCTGAAAACGCTCGAGGAACCGCCGGCCAAGGCCGTGATCCTGCTGGTCAGTCATTCGCCGGGTCGGCTGCTGCCCACCATCCGCTCGCGTTGCCGCCGCCTGGTGGTGCCCGCCCCCGACATGGCAAAAGCGGCCGCCATGGTCGAGGAACGGGCGGGGGTCTCGTCACATGACGCCGATCGCCTGGCCCGCATGGCCAAGGGCGCGCCGGGACGAGCCCTGCAGCTGGCCGCTGCGGGAGCCCTGGCCGCCGACGACGCGGCCGGTGAGATCCTGCGCAAGCTGCCGGACCTGGACGAGGGCGCGTTGCTGGCCCTGGCCGACACTTTCAAGGGCGCCGAGGGCGCGGGCCGCTTCGAGTTGCTGTTCGATCGGCTGGGCGACCAGATCCACGCCATGGCCACCGGCATGGCCGGCGAGGGCGTGCCTGCGGGCCTGGACCGCTGGGTGGCCGCTTGGGAGAAGGTCATGCGCGCTCCGGGGGAGGCCGAGGCCATCAACCTCGACCGCGCCGACGTCTTTTGGACCGCGATCATGGACTTGCGCGCCGCCGCCCGAGCGGCGAACTAGCGCCATGCTGATCGACAGTCATGTAAACCTGCACGCCAAACAATACGACGAAGACCGCGACGCGGTGATCGATCGCGCTCGCCTCGCCGGCATCCAACTGATGGTGACGATCTGCGACAAGATCCCGTCCTTCGAAGCCGTTCACGCCATCGCCATGGCCCAGGACGACATCTGGTGCACGGTCGGGGCTCATCCGCACGAGGCCAAGGATCATATCGACCTGACGACCGAGCGCCTGGTCGAACTGGCGGGGCGACCCAAGGTGATCGGCATCGGCGAGACCGGCCTCGACTTCCACTATGATTTCAGCCCGCGCGACGTGCAGGCCCTCGTGTTTCGCGCCCATGTGGAGGCGGCGCGCCAGACCGGCCTGCCGCTGGTGGTTCACACCCGCGAAGCCGACGAACTCATGGGCGACATCCTTGAGGAGGAACACGCTCGCGGACCGTTCAAGATCCTGATGCATTGCTATACCAGCGGGGCGGACCTCGCGAAACGGATGGCGGCCTTGGGAGCGTGGTTCTCGGTTTCGGGTATCGCCACCTTCAAGCAGGCCCAAGACGTGCGGGACATCGTCGCCGACATGCCGGAAGGCAAGATCATTCTTGAGACCGACTGTCCCTACCTGGCGCCCGTGCCGATGCGTGGTCGGCGCAATGAGCCCGCTTACCTGCCTCATGTCCTCGACAAGCTGGCCGAAATCCGTGGCTGGAGCCGGGCGGAAGCCGAGCAACGCACCGAGGACGCCTTCTTCGCATTGTTTGACCGGATTCCTCGCCCATGACCGCAAGGCTGGAGTTCACGATCCTGGGCTCCGGCTCGTCCGGCGGCGTGCCACGCGCGGACGGCAACTGGGGTGATTGCGATCCGGCCGAGCCTAAGAACCTGCGGACGCGTTGTTCGATGCTGGTCCGCCGGCCAGGCGGGCAGGGCGCTACCGAGGACACAACCGTGGTGGTCGATACCGCGCCGGATTTCCGGTTGCAGGCGGTGAGGGCGGGGGTCAAGCGGGTGGACGCTTGCCTGTTCACCCATGACCACGCCGACCAGGCCCATGGCATTGACGACCTGCGGCCCTTCTTCCTCAACCAGCGACGGCGAGTGCCGACGCATATGGACGAGGCCACCTCGATCAGCCTGCACAAACGCTTCGACTACATCTTCGAAAGTCGCGGAGGTTATCCCGCCATCTGCGAGGCGAGACCCGTGCCGTCTTTCGGTGAGGCCTGGTCCATTGAAGGTCCGAGCGGGGCGATCCCGGTGACGACCTTCGATGTCGATCATGGCGAGATACGGGCCGTTGGCTACCGGTTTGGCGGCGTGGCCTATACGCCCGACGTGCTCGACATCCCCGACGAAAGCTGGTGGGCGCTGGCGGATCTGGACGTCTGGATCGTCGACGCCCTACGCTGGACTCCGCATCCTACTCACGCCCACGTGGCCAAGGCGCTGGACTGGATCGCACGCGCCAAGCCGCGTCGCGCCATCCTGACCAATCTTCACATCGATCTGGATTTCAACGCCCTGGCGGCGAAACTTCCGCCTGGCGTTGAGCCGGCCTATGACGGGTTGCGGTTCGAGGTCTGAGAGCCGTCGGGTCCTGAATCAGTCCGAGCCCTTGTCACCCGCCGCGAGCGCTTGAATACCGGCCGGCGTGATCACCCATCCGGCCCCGGTCCGCTCGGCCAGGCCCAACTCGGTCAAGGCGCGCGCGTCGGCGATATTGATCCAGTCGACATGCTCCCCCGCCTTTTTGCGAGAAAGGTTCGCCAAGGCGGTGAATTGGCCTGAAGACAGCGTCATTCTACTCCCCGCCTGACAGTTGACCATGAGCGGCGACGACGCGACGGCCGCTGACGCGTTCAAGCTCCTGATGCATTCGCAGGATCTGGCCGCCAAGGCTGGTGACGTCATCTTGGAATTGGGCGTTGCGGCGTTTGAGGTCGTCGTTTTCTCGGCGGATGATCTGCGCGTCATCGTCGGTCATAGGTCAGCGCCGCTTGTGTCGATCATGGGGGTGTGTCGAATCACCGCGCGAAGCAGCATCGCCCGCCGCGGTGTCAGGTCCGCAGCTTTCAGCTCCAGCCGAGCGCCCTCGACGATCTGGCCCTTGTGGCGATTGCCCAGGAAGAACGCCTCCGCCCGGATTTCCCGCGCGGACACCTTCTGCCTTCCGATGGACTCCAGCAACGCGCTCCAGGGCGTCATCCGCGGACCACATGCTCTGTCGCTCGCGGCCGTGGAAGGTCGGACATGACGTCCTTTCAGGCCAGCGATCCCGCGAAACGCGGGGCGAACACTGACGTCACCTTCTATAACGCGATCCTACCCCAATAGCTTCCGACGGTTTCACCGGGTAGGCGCCGCGCCTCCTGAAGCCGCCCGCAGCCGGCCAGGAAATTCGTCGGGCTCGCCGGGTAGCGCGCCGCCAGCGCCTTGACCGTGTCGTCCAACGTTCGGTCGCCATAGGCCGCAGCAACGGCCGTGAATAGCAGCAGGGCTTCGGGCGCGGCCTCTTCGGGCTTCAACTCGGGATAGGGAAAGCTGGCCTCGCGGCCCACTTAGGGCGCCCAGGAAACTGAACGCCGCGCGCGGGCCACGGCCGTCCTCGGTTTGATAGCGCCACAGATCAAGGTCCACGCAGCGGCCGAACTGCGCCGTGCCAACCAGCGCCTCCAGCGCGAAGCGAAGCCGGCCAACGGCGCGCCATAAGCAGGTTGCGGCCGTGAAAACCCAGGCCATTCCTCTGGCCTGAGCCCGGTCGACGATCGCAGGGATTTTATCGCGCCGGACCTAGGGTTTAACCCCATGGCGGCCAGTCTTGGTCAACGGCAATCTGGAATGGCTCGCGGTCGAGGCGTCACCCCCGATAGCCCTTGACGGCCGTGGTTTGCTCATCCCCCAAGAGCCGAGCCACGGTGGCGGGTCGAGAGCCGATCGGCGTGTCCCGACGCATGCCCGGTCGGCTCTCTCTACCGCTAATCATCGGTCACGCTGAAGATAAGGTGCTCGGACCCCATGGCCGGGCCCGGCTCGCTGTGCGCCGTTGCATCCAGGCATCTCGATGAAGCGAGGTTGGCCTTCGATGCATCGGGGGGGGGCAGCGGCGCAGCCAGTCGCTAGAGCATTTCCCGACCTGACTGCGTCAGGCCGTGAGCTCTAATCTTCTGTTTTGACGCATTTTTCTTCACGCGAACCGGAACCACTTCGCTCGAAAAATGCTCTAGACCTCGATCAGCCTGTTGCGAATGGCGTAGCGCACGATGTCGGCGAGCGAATGCGCGCCCAATTTGCGCATGATGTTTCCGCGGTGGCTCTCGACCGTCTTGACGCTGATGTCCAGCATCGAGGCGATCACCTTGTTGCTGCGGGATTCCGCTAGCAGCTGAACGATCAGCAGCTCGCGCGTCGTCAGCGCCTCCGAGCCCTCAATGACCCCGCCAAGGCCGTGTCCTCTAGGGGATGGATAGCTGCGCAGAACAGCGGCGGTTATGCCGGGACAGAAGTAGGGCTTGTGGTTCAATAGGGACGCCACGGCGGCGATGATGTTTTCCGTCGACGCCGACTTCAGTACGAACCCTCGCGCGCCGGCGCTCAGCACTTCGCGAACCAGTTGCTCGCTGTCATGCATCGTGAAGATGAGCAATTCGGTGTGGGTCTTCAGCTTCCGGACGTCTCGCGCAACGATGACGCCGCTCAGATCCGGCATGCTGATGTCCAGGATCATGACGTCGGGCGTTAGTTCCTTGGCCATCCGCACCGCGTCTCGGCCATTTGAGGCCTCACCGCAGATCGTCCACCCTGGCTGGGACTCGAGCGCCTCGCGCAAACCCGCCCTGACGATGGAATGATCGTCGGCCAGCAAGATTGTGGGCGAACTTGTCGATAGCATCGAAAACTCTCGGTGGAATAGTGATGACGCGCGTTAATTCTCTACTTTCGTTTGAAATAGATGGTGAATTCGCCGCGCAAGGTTGCAACAAGCTGCAGCATTGAGATTAGGAATCGCTTGGGGGCACATATTGGTAGGTGCAAAAGGCGTTCGATCTGGCGGGTCTCGCGGGAGACCCTTCTGTTCACCGGCGGCTTGCTGCTGCTGATCGGCTCGTTTCAAGATCTTGTCGAGTGTCCTGGCGCCGCACGCAGCACTCGCGCCACCGCCCGCGCCGCTGGCCGAACGACCGGTCGGCATCGTGATTTCCCCCTTGCAGCGGCGACCGCCTATCGCGAGCGCCCCCGGGCCGAGACGTGCCACAAGGCCACAAGGGTGTCGCCATCCACCACATGATAGGTGTCGTAGAGGTTTACGGTGGGATCGCAGTGCGGCGCGCCCAGGATCACCCGGTCGCCCAAGGCGGGCGCCGCTTGGCCTGAGGGTGGCAGGATCGCCCCGTGCTCGTCGCCCATGAAAAAATAGCGCGAGCCTTCCGGCGCGCCGCCCAGCACTTTTGGCGGTTCGGCGTCGGTCGACATGGCCTTGAAGCCCGCATCGACAGTGGCCATGCCGGGGGTGTTGGCGCTGACCACTCGGGCGTCGATCAGCAGCGACGCCTCGTAGGGACTGGCGTCCGCGCCGTCGCCGGCGATGTCGCAGATCAGGTACTGGCCGTCCATGAACACGTAGGAGCCGACCTGGAACTCGGTGAAGATTCCAAGCTCGGCGTCGATGCGGTGTGAACCCGTACCCGAGCCAGATACGATGGGCGGCGGGCCTCCAGCGGCGGTCAAGGCTTCGATCACCGAGCGGATATAGGCGCCGCGGTCCTCCAGGTTGGCCTTGCGGTCGGCGAAACTTTCGATGTGCTGCTGCATGCCGCAATAGCATTGCAGCCCGGCATAGATCAGTCCGGGCTGGCCGCCGATGGCCTCCAACAGCGCGACCGCGGCCTCGGGCGAGGCGACGCCGGTGCGGTGGATGCCCGGATCCAGATCGATCATGACCTTCAGCGGCTTCCCGGCCGCGGCGGCGGCCAGGCCGAGCGCCGCGATATTGGCAGGGTGATCGGTAACGACCATCAGGTCGGTCGTCACGGCGTTGAGGGCGATCAGGCGCGCGATGGCCAGGGTTGAAACCACGGGCGAGGTGATCAGCAGGCCGTTCGTCACCCCGCCTTCGGCAAGGGCCTCGGCCTCGCCGATCTTGGCGCAGCACAGGCCCACGGCGCCGGCCGCAAGTTGCAGCTTGGCGATGTCGACGCTCTTGTGGGTCTTGGCGTGGGGACGCAGCTTCAGACCCTTGCCAGCGGCAAACTCGGCCATGCGGGCGATATTGCGTTCCAAGGCAGGCTTGTCGATCACCAGCACCGGCGTGTTGAGATCACGACGCGAGCCTTGGGCGCCGATCAGGTGGGCGTGCAGGTCGTGGTCGGTCATGGCGCGGTTCCGATCAGAGGCCGAAAAATTCGGTCAGGTGTGTATTGGCGAACTTGCCGGTCGGGTCCCAGGTCTTGCGCGCGGCCAGGAAATCGGCGGCGCGCGGATAAAGCCTGTGGACCTCGGCGGCGGTCAGCGTGTGTCGCTTGGCCCAGTGTGGTCAGCCCGCGCCGTCGCGCAGCACCGCCTCCATCTCGGCGAAGGCTGGCCGCCAGGGCGGCTTGGCGTATTGATGGAACGAGATCGAGGCGCAGGTCCAGCGTTGAACGGGCTTATCCAGATGTCGTCACCAGCCGCGAGGCGAAACTCGAACGGAAAGCTGATCGGCAATCTGCGCTTGCGGATGTGATCGATGGACGGCATCCACCACGATCTGCGAAGAAACCCAAGGGCGCTCGAGGGCGTAAGGGGAGGGTAGGCATACCTCCTGGGCATAGTCGGGAATATATTCCTAACACCCTAGCGCGCCCGGGATTGTCCGCCTTGCCGACCAGTGAAGATAGGACAATATTCCTAACGATCCACTTTGCATACCTAGAATATAGTCCTATGGTCGACACCGACAGTCGGGCGCTAGAAGAGATTAAAATTACTCCCGAGATGATCGAGGCGGGGGCTGACGTCGTATGGCGGGCTCTCGGCGACATCATGCCTTTCGGGAGTGAGACTGGCGGAGCGACGGCAGTCGTGGTCTTTCTGGCCATGTTGCCTCTATCACCGTTAGAGCGGTGACCATGGCGTCGGCGTAGAGCGCCAGCGCTCGCGCGGTCTCGGCATACCAAGTGAACTCCTTGTGCAGGTTCTTTTGGCTTAGCTTCGAGGCTCGTGGGTTTCCTAAGAAATAGGCCGGGCCTACCTCAATCGCCTGCGAAAGATTGCCGTCCCTATCCTCAAAAATACCCACCCCCAATTCGCATGGGGCATGCAGGGCGTCGTTGCGCCGTTCCGCAAGCGTTCCCGATACATAGTCGGTCAGCCATTTGATTTCGGCCTTGGCCTTAGGTCGTATCTCCCAAACGTCCTCTTTGTTGGCGCGCAGTGCAGCTAGCAGCATTCCGCGCTGCCCTCGGTCGCTTTGCACGGAGTACCAGACGGCCATTCCCACTTGATTGTTGATGGCGGCGGCTATGCTGAACAGGACGCCCAAGCGCTCATGCAGCAGATTCCAGTAGTAAGCGACCTCGCCTACGACGCTAGTGTGCCTAGCGAAGGCGCGCTCTATGGCCTCCTGGGCGCTCATCTTTTCGCCCGCGTCCGCACTCATGCTAGCCTCCTGACATGAAAGACGATCAGCACCTAGAAGACGAAACCGCGCGCCGCCGTGACAGGTGGTCAAGCGTATGCTCGACACCCCGCCACAGCCTAAGGTGAGTCCCAAGAAGCGGAAGCCTTCCGCCGACGCTTCCGCGCCTGCCGCAAAGCCTGAAACCTAAACGTAGGCTTCGTCAGCTTGTCGGTACGTCAGGCGCTTGCCGATCGTACCTTTGGTCGCAGCGTCCGTCCGTTCCCCATCGTTGAAGCCCAGCAGGGCGCCGGTGTTGTGGCGGAACCCAAACTCAGTGACGTAAAGGTTCAGGTGCTTCTCAGAGCAGCGCTGATACACGCGACCGCGACGTGAAAGACCTTGGCTCGACGCTGGCTGAGCATCCGCTTCAGGGCGTCGGTGCTGGGATGAGCCGCGTGCCAGCCCTGGACGATCCAGGCTCGGGGCCGCAGCGCTCGCACGACATCCGCCCCCGAGGCGTCGTACATGCCGTGATGCCCCGCGACGGCGACCTCGACCGGGCCCGCGACTTGGGCGGCGGGGGTCTCGGCGTCGCGCAAAGGCGGGGCGCCGTCGAAGGTGGCGAAAGCGTGAGAATCATTGTTTGTCTACGCGCCTAAGTAATATTATCAGAAATAATGCCATGACTCCTAGCCACCGAATTTGAGGTTTCCAAGGCAAACCGCCGGCTTTCACGACGTTCCCGCTTGAGAATGTCCCAACGTACTGACGTGACTCCATAATCCATGAGAATCTCAGTCTCAGATTTTGGAGTCAGAACCCGGACCAATTGGAGTCAGTTGCGGAGTTTGGAGTCAGCCACCCCCGCGCGCCCAAAGGTTTTCGCATTCTCAGGGTTTGGAGTCTTTTGACACGCTCTCACTAACGGAATGAAAATCCCAGACGCTCTCCAGCAGCATGGTGCGGGTCACCAGCCGGCTGGCGTGGCGCATCAGATATTCCAGCAGCTGAAATTCCCGCTTCAGATAGGCGGCGGCTTTCTTGTCGTCCTCGGCCAGCAACAGCTTCATGCGATCAACCTGCCTCTATTCCCGCGGAGAGGAAGGGCAAATCGCCTAGGAGGCGTCACCAATCGCCTAGCCGCTCGCCCGAGAAGACTGCGGCTTTGCGCGCTCTCAGCGTGGCTTTCGCGTCGTTCAAATAGTCACGAGTCATCGGAACGGCGTCTTGCCGGCGGGCGAGCTGCACCTGGAACACCACGACCTGTTCGTAGCGAAAGGCTGTCTCCGACATCGCCAGATAGTACTCCCACATCCGACAGAAGCGCTCGTCGAACATCGCCACCGCCTCGTCGCGGCGGACCATGAAGGCCTCCCGCCAGGCCCGCAAAGTCTCGGCGTAGTGCAGCCGCAGCACCTCGATGTCGGTGACCACCAGGCCCGACCGCTCGACCGCCTTGAGGATATCCGACAGCGACGGCAGATGGCCGCCCGGGAAAATGTAGCGGGTGATCCATGGATTGGTGACGCTGGGCTCGTCCGAGCAACCGATGGTGTGCAACAGCATCACGCCGTCATCGGTCAGGCGCTCGCGGCAGGTTCGGAAGAAGGTCTCGTAGTTTCCCAGGCCGACATGCTCGAACATCCCGACCGAGACGATGCGGTCGAACCGGCCCTCGACCGCGCGGTAGTCGGTCAGGGCGAAGCGGGCCCGGTCCGCCAGCCCTGACGCCCGGGCCCGAGCTTCGGCACGCGCGATCTGTTCCTCGGACAGGGTGACGCCCAACACCTCCGCCACACGCGCGACGCCGGACAGATAGAGCGCCAGGCCGCCCCAGCCGCACCCGATGTCCAGCACCCGATGGTCCGGTTTCAGCAGCAGCTTGGCGGCGATATGGCGCTTCTTGGCCCGCTGGGCGTCGGCCAGGCTCTGGCCCGGATGCTCGAAATAGGCGCAGGAATATTGCCAGTCCGGATCCAGGAACAGGGCGTAGAACGCGTCGCCCAGGTCGTAGTGATGAGCGACATTGCGGCGCGATCGACGCGGATCATTGCGCTGGCGCCAGAGCTGGGTCGCGATGCGAAGGCGGTCTAACGCCCGGACGATCGGCGATGGGTTTGGCGGGCCGTCATTGTCGAGGATCAGGCTGAGGAAGTCGTAGATCGAGCCGTGCTCCATCACCAGCCGACCGTCGGTGAACAGCTCGCCGGTCCGCATGTCGGGGTCTAGCAGCAGGATCCAGACAGCAAGGTTGTCGATCAGGCGGGCGATGATCGGCTCGCCTGCGCCATCGCCGAACACCAGGCGCTCGCCGGAAGGTGCGATCAGCGTCAGGGCGCCGCGCGGGACCAGCGGCGTCAGCGCCTTGCCCAGCGCCCAGGCCGCCAGGCTCACGAGGCCAGGCTCGTGAGCGCTGTGACAGCCCGATCCCGCCTGACCGGAAGGCGGGCGAAGATCTCCGCGCCTGTTGCCGCAAAGCGCGCCTGGCCAAACCGGTCCAGCACTCGTGAGCGCGCGACCTCGCCCATCGTCGCCAGCTTGTCCGGCGCAAGCAGCAAGCGCTTCAAACCCTTGGCCAAGTCCTCGCTATCGCAGGGCGCGACGACCCGTCCCGTCAGCCCGTCCACGACGCTGTAGGGCATCTCGCCCACGGCGGTGACCAAGGCCGGCAGGCCGGTTTGCATCGCCTCGTGCACCGCGATGCACAGGCCCTCGCGCCGCGAGGGTTGCAGATAAAGATGCAGTCCGCTCAGGAACTCGCGCGGCGTGTCGCAAAAGCCGGTTAGGAACACATTGTCCAGGCCCGCCTGGTCAATCATGGCCTGCAGCCGTTCTCGCTGCGCGCCCTCCCCGGCGATGCGAACCTTGAACGGTGTCGGCGAGCGAAAGCCGGTCGCGCGCAGGTGCGCCAGGGCCTTGATCAGCACGTCGTAGCCCTTGGCGGGGTGCAAACGGCCGAGCGCGCCCAACTGAAGCGTCTCGCCTGGCCGCCAGGGCGTCGCCTGTGGCGCGCTCGCATCGGCGGCGAACAGCGGCCAGGTCGCGAGGCGATCGGCCTTCACATTCAATCGCGAGGCGGTCAGGGTCGTGACGCTCTGAGAGTCTCCGATCCACAATCCCGAAAGTCCCTGGGTCGCGCGCAGCAGCAGCCGATTAGCGGGCTTCAGGAAGGCGTTATGCTGCCAGCTGACGACGGGCACGCGGCGGCGCAGCCCGACGATCTGACCCAGCAAGGTGGCGCGGGTCAGCGAGGTCCAGATCAGGTCTGGCTGTTCCTCGGCGACGATGCGGTCGAGCCAAGCCAGGGCGTCGACCTGATCGCGCTCGCCGCCCTGCCTGACATGGACCTTGAGCCCCTGGCGGGTCATCGGCGGCAGAGCTCGGCCGTCACGTTGCGTCAGGGCGAGAATCTCAACGTCCGCGCCCTGGTCGGCCAAAACCTTGGCCACGGCCGGAACCGGGAGGGCCGCTCCGCCGCCCTCAAGGGAGTTGATCACGTAGAAGATGCGCATCAAAACGCCCCTGTTCCGATGCGCGCCGGCTCGTGTTCAACAACCGCCGATCCGATCGGCAGATCGAGCCAGGCCTGCCCCGCGAACCGCGCAACGGCGCGCGCCGCGCGCTCGGACGAGGGTTCGTCGGTTAGGTCGAAACTCTCGTCGAAGAGGGCCTCCTGGACCGGCCGCCAGACGGTCTCATGCTCCTGACGGGACTTGGTCATGGCTGCGCCCAGATCGGCGACATCCTCGATCACCGGACCCGCGCGCCAATGACCGAAGTTGGGGTCGCCGGTCCAGGCGAAACGGTGGCTATCGAGGAAGACGCACGGCCGGGGCTTGAGCAGGAACTCGTAGACCTGGCTGCTGGCGTCGCCGAGATAGAGATCGGCGCGCTGTGTGTAGGCCATGGTCGTCGAGGCCCGGCTGCCCAGGTCGATATGGATGTTGGGTGCGCGCAGGTAGCGCTCCTCGATCCGGCCGGCGCGGTCGAGCCGCAGCTTGTCGATCGTCGCCACGAACGGTCGCTCGAACAGCATGACGTGGGGGGCGAAGACCAGGTTGTGGTCATCGTGCTCGACGAACCAGTCCAGCACCTGGCGACCGGCCTCGTACCAGGACGACAGGTGTGGTGAGACGTGAGGGTTGTACAGCGCAACGGGCCGGCCGTCGTCGAGCAGCGGATGGGTCGACGCCTTCGCGGGCAGCAGGTCGAACTTGGGGTAGCCGACGATCGAGATCCTGGTCGGATCGACGCCGGTCTCATGGACCAACCGGTCGCGGATCTTGCGGCCGGAGACCAGCACATGGTCGAACCCGGCGCTGGCCTTGTCGAAACCGATGGCGCGATCGCCGGCCCCATGGCGGGTGTGGACGATCTTCAGGTCGCGAAGGCCATAGCGGGTCTTGAGGATCAGCGAGGTCTTCTCGGCGACCACCAGCACGTCGAGCGACCGAAAGAAGTCGAGGTTGTCGCTGTAGACCAGCAGTTTGGTCGCTGGCAGCACCGCCTCGGTCGTGGCGGCCAGCAGCCTGGACGTACGCCGGGTCAGGCCCAGCTCGACCAGGTCCACGCCGTGGCCGATCAGGCCCCCGCCCAACCGGATCACTTCGGCGGTTAGGCGGCGATTGGTGGTGGCCACCACGATGTCCAGGTCAGTGCCGCCGCGCGCCAAGGCCAAGGCGATCGGCAGGCTGTGGGCGATCTGATGGACCTGATCGTGGTTGAAGAGGAATCCAATGCGCATAATCCAACGACGCCAGGCCCAGGAAAACCCCTCACCGATTTTTCAACCGCAGCACGGGCTGGTCAGGCCGCTCGGCGTGGCAAGCTTGAGGGAGGCGAGACGCGGGCCTTGAGACGGTCCATCAGCGCGCCGAGCGTTGCGCAGTCGGCGCCGACGAGGTCGTCGATCTCGACATGGAAATGGTCCTCGATCTCGACCAGCACCGCCATATAGGCCTCCAGCGGCAGGCCCAGGTCGCAGATCCGGGTCGGGCGCTGCAGACCGTAGCGGCCAGTCTTGCTGGAGATCAGGTTGGCGATGTCGTCGTCTGTCAGGAAGGCGTGGGCGAAAAGGGCGTCGGTCATGGCGCGATGCTCCCGTGGAGGTCTGGCCCAATGACGCCGCACGCCCTACCGCCCCTCACCGATTTACGCGTCGCTCACGCCAGCATCCTGCCGTCTTCCATGCACAGGACCTGATCGGCCAGGTCAGCGAGCCGAGAGTCGTGGGTCACGCACACCACCGTGGCGCCGCTGGCGTGCGCCTCGGCGCGGAGGAGAGCGGCGATCTGCCGTCCGTTCTCGGAGTCCAGGGCCGAAGTCGGCTCGTCGGCGAAGATCAAGGCGGGCCGCTTGGCCAAGGCGCGGGCGATGGCGACACGCTGCTTTTCGCCACCCGACATCTCGCCGGGTCGATTGGACATCCGCCGCTCCAGACCGACCGCCGCCAGGGCCTGGGCGGCCCGTGACCTCGCCTCCCGCGCCGGTACGCCCAGTCGCCGCAGCACAATCTCGACCTGTTCGCTGGCGGTCAGGGCGGGCAGCAGATGGAAGCCCTGAAAGATGAAACCGGAATGGGCCAACCGAAAGCGGTCGCGCTGGTCGCCGCTCATCGGCGTCAAGGCGCTGCCCAGGGCCTCGACCGATCCCGCATCGGGGCTCAGCAGTCCGGAAAGAATCGCCAGCAGGGTCGACTTCCCCGATCCCGATGGGCCGGTGATCATCACCATCTCGCCGGACCTCAGGCTCAGACTGACGGGGTGCAAGGCATCAACACGCTGGACACCTTCGCCGTAGTGTTTCCGCACCGCTCCGGCGCGCAGCGACACCGTCATGTCGCTTGGCCGCCCAAGGTCAACAGCAGATCGACATAGGCCCGGGCCCGGGCGGCCTGGGCGTTGGTCAGCGCCACATCCGCGTCCACGGCGCGCGCCTCCAGCGTGGCCAGGGCGACCCCGTCCATGTCGCCGTCCTGATGCCGCGTCTGGCCCGCTCCGAACCCCGCGACCGCCTGGGTCCAGGCCTTCCTCGCTAGATGCTCGGCTGCGCTGGCGTCCTGCAGCGTGGCCAGATCCAATCGCGATTGGCCCCAGGCCTCGCCGACCGCCTTGCGATAGGCCAGTTCGGCCAACGCCGCTTCAGCCTCGGTGCCGCGCTTGCGAGCCTTGGCCGCGCCGCCGTCCAGCAACTCGTGAGACAGCCCACCGGCGACCGCCCAAGCCAAGGCTCGGACGTCCAGCAGATAGAGTAGGTCGGGATCGCCCGACCCGATCCCGGCAGTCAGCATGAAGCGGGGTCGCGACGCGGCGACGGCTTCGGCCCGACGCGCGTCGGCGGATTGCAGTCGGGCGAACGCGGCCTGGATGTCAGGACGCGCCAGCACGGCCTCGGACGAGATCGTGTGAACTGACGGGGTGACCGGGATTTCGTCGCCCGCATAGGCCGGCTCGTCGATGGGCGCCTCTTGCCCGAGCAACAGCCCCAGTCGCAGACAATCGGCCTCGACGATGTGACCGGCGACTTCAACCTCGGCGCGCGCCTGGGCCTGAGCCGAGCGGGCGGTCGTCAGGTCTCCGTCCGTGGCTGAACCCTCCAACGTCCGGTGGCGGATCAGATCCGCAGTCCGTTGGACCAGGGTCGCCTTGAGCTCGGCGGCGATCCGGTACTCCTGGTCGGCACGCAGGGTCACATAAAACCTGGCCACTTCCGCCAGCACCAGCCGGCGCGCGGCCGCGGCGTCCTGCAGGGCGGCGGTCTCATCGGATCTGGCCGCATCCAGGCCCCGCTTGAGCCGGTGGAAGAGGTCGACCTCGTAGCTGCCGAGCACCGGGGCGCCGACCCCGGAGGTGCTCGACGAGAAATCGGCGCCGCCGATCGCGGCCTCGGCGCCGATCGTCAGGTGCGGCCGACGCCCGGCCTGGGCCAGGTCGACATCGGCGCGGGCCTTCTCCAGCCGCGCCAGGGCCATGCGAATATCCAACGAGCCCAGTTCGGTGCGGATCAGCAGATCCGCCAGAACGGGATCGGCGAGATCTGGAGACCAGGGCCGCTCCAATTGTGCCGAGGCCACAGGCGCATCCATCCCACCCCTTGCCGCCGCGAACGCCATCGCGGGTGTTGCGACCAAGGCGGCGGCCAGATGCCCGATCATTGTCCTATCCTCGCCAGCACGCGCTGGCCCAGTCGCAAGGTGTTTGGCTCTTCGATGGACAGGATCAGGCGCAGCACCCGACCGTCGGCGCGTCCGCCCGGCTGGTCGTCCAGGGCCGCAGCCTCGAACGCTGGCGAAATCCTCACGACCCGCGCCTTGAAGACACGCCCGCCGCCGCTCGCATCGGTGACCCAAGCGCTGGCCCCGGGGCTGATCCGTCCGACGAAGGCTTCGTCGAGCTCGGCGCGGATGATCCGGGGGCCGTCTGGGGCCAGAACGAACAGCGGCGTACCGGAGGCGGCGACCGCAGCCGCGCCCACCGCTGCTGTTCGGCGCAGAACCAGGCCCGACATGGGCGCGCGGACGGTGCGGACGGTCCGTTCCAGCTCGGCCAGGCGCTGGCGGGTTCGCGCCACGTCCACGGCGCGGGCCGCCTCCTCGCTCTGGGCCAAGGTCAACGTCGCCGCCTGCCTGGCCTGCTC
The DNA here is from genome assembly GCF_049896325.1 of Caulobacter sp. DWP3-1-3b2. NCBI lineage: Bacteria > Pseudomonadati > Pseudomonadota > Alphaproteobacteria > Caulobacterales > Caulobacteraceae > Caulobacter > Caulobacter sp. DWP3-1-3b2. The sequence continues at coordinate 46,153 of NZ_JAFCUB010000002.1, read as the reverse complement.
GGCCTCGTGCTCTGAAACGGCGTCCGCCGAGGCCAGGCGCGCAAGGCGCGCGGCTTCGGCCTGGGCGGCGGACGACCTGGCCTGGGCGCCGCGCCAAGCGGCTTCTCCCTGCGCGGTCTCCGCCGCGGCTTGGGCCGCCAGCAGGACGCTGCGGTCGGTGTCGAGCTGGGCCAGCACCGCCCCGCGATCGACGTGTGCGCCCTCCTCGACATTGACCTTGGCGATCAGGCCGTCACGCGGCGCGGCGATGGGGATCAAGCCCCCTTCGATGGCGACCACGCCGCGGGCCACGGCCGCAGCCGCTGGACGGTTTTGGGCGTGAGCGGCGTCAGGTCCCCGCTGGCAAGCGGTTAGCAACGCGCCTGTCGCCAGCAGGATCGGTAAAAGGACGCGGCCGGACGGCGCGTGGCGAAGGACCATGAAAAACCTCATAGAAGCAACGCGGCGGGATCGGCCCGCGCGACACGGCGCAGCGCCCAGAGACCGGAACCGAAGGCGACCAGCGCCACCAGACCGATCGCGCCCGCGACCATCGGCGCGGTCATCACCAGGGGCGTAGATGACGCAGTCGCCACCGCCGCCAGGATCGCGGCCAGGACGCCGGCCAGAAGCACGCCGGCCGCCGCGATCCAGGCGGTCTGGGCCAGGACGATGACGCGCAGGGCGCCGATGGTGAACCCCAGGGCCCGCAAGGCCGCGTAGTCCTTGAGAGAGGCGGCCACGGCGGCCGCCAAGGTCTGGCTGGTGACGATCACCGCCACCAGAATGGCCACGGCGCTGCCGAACACGAAGGCTACGCCGGCTCCTGACTCGCTCAGCCAGTAGCGGACGCTGCGATCGGCGAAGGCCTGGCGGGTCATCGACTCGAAGCCCCGCTGGCGTCCCACCTCGCGCAGATCGGCGACAGCCGCGGCGGCCTGGGTAGGATCGTTGAGCCGGGCGGTGAAATAGGCCGCGCCCTCCCCGTCACCAAGGGCGGGATCCAGCCGATGGGCCGTGGCGGCCGAGGCGATGACATTGACACCGCCCAAGGCGCGCAGCCCCTCGGTGACCCCGACGATCCGCACCCGCCGGCCGTTGATCTCGGCGAGACCCCCGACGCTCGTCTCCAGCTTGCCCAGGTCGGCGCGATCCACCAGCACCGCGTCCGGCTCGGCCAGGGCGGCGCGCAGGTCGGTCGACAGGACGTCGGACAGCACCATCGCGCCAGGCATAGGGTCCAGGCCGACAATGTAGACATTGACCATGCCGTGCCGGCCGGTGCGCCATTCGCCCGAGCCCCAATAGAAGGGCTCGACCTGGGCGATGCGCGGGTCGGCGCGGAGGAAGAGCTCGGTGGCCCCGCCGATCGGCCGGCCCAGATCGATGCTCTGCACGCCCGGAAATCCAACCCACAGGTCAGCCGAGGACTTGGTCACGTAGACGCTGGCCAGAGAGAACACGCCCAGGATCAATCCGGCCTGCAGCAGCACCAGAAGGCCGGAAAAGCCCACCGCCACGGCCGCCGGCGCGAAACGACGCCACTCGAACAACAGGGTCTTGAGCGCGATGGAGGTCATGCGTCGGCTTCCGACGCGGCCAACTCGACCGTCTTGGCGCCGCGGCCGATCAGCAGGACGCCGAGCAGGATCGCCAGGCTGCCGACCACCTGCAGCCCGCTGATAGGCTCATGAAAGACCACCGCGCTGGCGGCGATGATCAGCACATAGCTGACAGCCGACAACGGGAACGCCGCGCTGAGCGGCATCTCCGCCAACACCGTCATCCAGGCCGCGAAGGCGGCGATCTCCAGCGCCACCAACAGCCGAACGCTGGGCATGCGCGCGGCGGCGGCCAACCACGCCAGATCGAACCGCGCGTGCGCCAGTTGGTTGGCCGAGGTCTTGGCGGTGATCTGGTAGGCCAGACTGATGATCGGCAGGATGGCGAACAGGATGGCCGGCGCGAAACGGCGGCGCGGCTTGTGGATCGCGATGGTCATGCGGCCAAGCCTTCGAGCGCGTCGCCCATGAGCAGCGGCGCCAGCAGGCGTAGCGCGCCGTTGACCAGCCCATTGCGATGCTTGAAATACATGGCCACGGGGGTCAGCCGACTGCCCAGTCGCAGCTTGTCGCCCAGATTGGCCTGGCCGCTTTGATAGCGCTTCAAGCCAAGCTCGAGGCAGCGCTCCAGATTGAAGAACCAGCTGAGAAAATAGAGGTTGTGGGCGCGGCCGCGTGCGGCCTCCATGCAGAAGAACTTGTCGAGCAGGACCTCGCCGTCTTCGAGCAGCAGGTTGAAGGCTAACAGGTCATCCTCGACATAGTAGAGGGCGAACACCGCCCGGCCGGGCATGCGCTCGGCCACGGCCTTGAAGAAGCCCGGCGTCAGGGTCTCCAGCTGCGCGTCGGCCCGGGCAAGGGTCTGGCGATAGAGCGCCATGGCCCGAGGCAGGTCCGCGCCTAGCTCCACGCGCAGTTCGATCCGCACCTTGCCGCGCGACCTCAGCTTGCGGCGCATGTCGCGACGAGCGCCGCTGGACAGCCGCGCCAGATAGGTTTCGAGATCGGCGAAATCGATGGCGAGATCGGCGATCGCCTGCCCGGGCACGGCGCTGTAGCCGGTCGACGCCATGGCGCTTGACCACAGGTCGGCCTGCGCGGGATCGGCGTCCTTGACGCCCATCAACGAACACCCGGCCCTCGCCGCGTCCTGCTCGAAGGCCGAGATCAGGGCCTTGAGGACGGCGAGACGATCGGCTTCGGATAGTCCCGCCGCGAAACCGACGGTCGCGGTCTCCGCGCAAGGTGATCCCAGGCAGGCCAGCCTTGGCGTCATTACGCCCGGCGCGAGCCGACGGATCTGTTCGGCCACCTTGCGACCGCCCCCTTCGAAGGTGGTCTCGAGCCGATAGTCGGTGATGAAGGCCGGCGCTGCGCCGACCAGACGTCCGTCGCGCTGAACCAGGACATAGCGCCAGCCAAACCCCTCCAGCGCCGCGCTCTCGACCGCCCGCAGATAGTCGAAGCCTTCCAGCGCGCCGCCGAACAGGGCGTCCCAGCTGGCGCGCGGCAGGTCGTCCAGGCTAGTGAGGACACGGGTCTCAAACATGCGATCGCCGTCCCAACACCGGGTCGCCCTGGGGCTCGACGGCGCCGAAGAAGCTGGCGGTCATGGCCGCGACCACGTCGCGCTCCTGGTCGACGTGGATCATGTGGTAGCTGTCTTCCAGCAGATGCAGCCGCGTGGGCCCGCCCAAGGCGCTCTGCAGCCGGTAGGCGTTGCGCGGATGGCTCATGTCGTCGTCGCGCGCGTGCAGGATCAGGGTCGGGGTCGTGATCGCCTTGCCCATCCGCTCCAGATGCCGGCCCAGGCGATACATCTGGAACAGCGCCCCGAGCGGCAGGCGGTCGATCGCGCCCTCGATCAGGCTGTCCGGCGCGCGTTGGGCCAGGCTGCGCAAGCGTTCGTCCTTCAGACCGAACGGATGGGTCTCAGCCCAGGCCAACCGGCGCACGCCAGGGAGGTTGGCGGCCAGTTGGATCACTGGCGCGGCGACGGCGAAGCGCGGCATGTTCCAGCCGTCATATTCGAAGGTCATCGAATAGACCGCTGCGGCGCGGATGGCGGGGCGCTCGGCGGCCAACATCAGGCCCAGGGCTCCGCCGACGCAGATACCGGCCACGTGCACCGTATCGACCTCTGCGGCGAAAGCGTCATAAGAGCGGCACAGGCCATCCAGCCAGTCGCGCCATGTGGTCTTGAGCAGGGTGGCCTCGTCGACGCCGTGTCCGACCAGCAAGGGCGCGGCGACCTCGAAACCACGACGCGCCAGGCGCTTGGCCAGGGGTTTCATCTCGGCCGGCGCGCCGGTTAGGCCGTGGACCAGCAGGACGCCGTGGCCGGACTTGCCCGCCAGTCTGAGCGGTTGAACGGTCATAGCCCCGACAGCCCCACGAAGGTGACGCCGACGGCGACCAGGGCGGCGCCCGCGATCTGCATCGGGGCCAGGCGCTCCTTGAGGATCAGGGTCCCGGCCAGGGGCACGCCGGCATAGGTCAGGGTCATGATCGGGAAGGCCAGACCCAGCGGCGTGTGCTGCAGCACCAGCAGCCAGGCGATCATCTCGACGAACCAGAAGACGATCCCCAGCCACAGCACCGGCTGCAGGGCCAGGGCGGCGAGGTAGGCCGGCTTGCCCTCGGCGCCGTCGGACGCGGCCTTGAAGCTGAGTTCGCGGCCGATCTCGGTGACGATACAAAAGGCGAGCAGGCCCGCGCTGGCGGCGGTCAGGGTCGAGCTCACGACGCGAGCTCCGAAAACAACGACAGCAGCCGCAGGTTCGCCGCCTCGTTGGTCCGCGCCAGGTCCCCCGGAACGCGCCCGCGCGGCTGGTCGAGGAAGGCCTCGCCGCGTTTGAGCAGGTTCGACAGCAGGTCCGGGCCATAGCGCGGCGCGGACCAGTCTCCGACCACGTCGGCCCCGATCACGCGCGCCCGGCCCGCCACCGCGCGGATCAGACGCTCCAAGCCATCCAAGCTCAACTCGCCTTGATCCCAGTTGGTGACGGCGTCATCGGCGCGCAGCACGTCCTTGTCGATGGTGATGTAGACGGTCTGGGTCGTGATCCTGGACACCAGCAGTTCGAGGAAACCGCCCTCGCCCATCGCCGCCATGGATGGCCAGCCCTGGTCGCCGATCCGCAGGACCGGGCCGCCATCCGGGGCGCGCCAGGGGTAGAGCTCGACCCGACCTTCGGCAACCAGATCAAGATCCGCGCGCTTGGTTTCGGGACGGTCGATGTCGCCACTGCAGACGCCCACGGTGATCACCTTGGTCACGCCCGGCAGCCGCGCCGCGCGTCCGACCCAAGACCCGCAGTGAAGGCCGTTCTCGAACCGCACCCAGTCGGGGTGGTTGTCGAAGTGGACGACGGTCACGGGTCCGGCCTGCGCCCTCTCAATGGCCCGCTCGATCAGCAGCGGCGTGACGTGATGGAAGTCCCCCGAGCCGGCGAACACCATCTCGGGTCCTGGCCCGATCGGTTGCTCGCGCAGGCGATCGGCGAGCGCCGCCAAGGCCCGGGGGCGGCTCCACAGGCGTAGAGCCGGCCCCAAATCACGCGCTTCGATCGCCCGCCCGCCCGCCTGGCCAAGCAAGGCGGGTTGCTCGCCCAAGGCGCCATCCAGGTTCAGGAATACGGGACGCATGCGTTGATCAGTCGACGCAGCGACGGAGGATTGCGTCGAGCAGCTTCAGGCCCAGGTCGATTTCGCCCTTGCTGATCTCCAGCGACGGGGCCAGCGTGATGACGTTCTTGTGGTAGCCGCCGACGTCGAGGATCAAGCCGTAGCGCTTGCCGTCGACCTCGATGTCGCCCTTCATCCCTTCGGCTTCCATGCGGTTGAGCAGGGCCTTGTTGGGGGTGAAGCCGTCGGCCTCGCAGATCTCAGCGCGCAAGGCCAGGCCCAGGCCGTCCACGTCGCCGATCTGCGGCCAGCGCTTTTGCAGGTCCTTCAGGCCCTCCAGGAAGTAGGCGCCCTTCTCCAGGACCTTGGCGCCGTAATCGACCTCCGAGGTCATCCGAAGGACTTCCAGCGCCACGGCCGTGCCCATTGGGTTGGAGTTGAACGTCGAATGGGTCGAGCCCGGAGGGAAGATTTCTGGATTGATCAGCTCTTCGCGAGCCCAGACGCCCGACAGCGGGTTGAGGCCGTTGGTCAAGGCCTTGCCGAACACCAGCACGTCGGGCTGCACGCCGAAGTGCTCGATCGACCACAGCTTGCCGGTCCTCCACATGCCCATCTGGATCTCATCGACCACCAGCAGGATGCCGTGCTGATCGAGAACCTTCTTCAGCTCGATGAAGAAGTTGGGCGGCGGGATCACATAGCCGCCGGTGCCCTGGATCGGCTCGATATAGAAGGCGGCGAATTCGGCCTGGCCGGTCTTGGTGTCGAGCACGCCGTTATATTCAGTCTCGAACAGGCGGGCGAACTTGGCCACGCAGGCCTCGCCGTACTCTTCCTTGCTCATGCCCCTGGGGCCACGGAAGTGATACGGAAATTCGATGAACTGGGCGCGGTCGCTGAGGTGACCGAAGCGCCGGCGATAGCGGTAGGACGAGGTGATCGCCGAGGCGCCCAGGGTGCGGCCGTGATAGCCGCCCTCGAAGGCGAACATCAACTGTTTGCCATTGCTGGCGTTGCGCACCAGCTTGAGCGAGTCCTCGACCGCCTGGGCGCCGCCGACATTGAAGTGGACCCGGCCCTTGCGGCCGAACTTCTTCTCGGCGTCCTGGGCGATCATCGCCGCCAGCTCGACCTTCTCGCGATGCAGGTACTGGCTGGCGACCTGCGGCAGGGTGTCGAGCTGACGGTGGGCGACGGCGTTCAAGCGCGGGTTGCGGTAGCCGAAATTGACGGCCGAGTACCACATCTGCAGATCAAGAAACTGGCGCCCCTGAGCGTCGTACATGAACGAGCCTTCGCATCCGTCGAAGAACTTCGGCTCCGGCAGATAGTGCACGGTGTCGCCGTAGGAGCAGTACTGGGCCTCAAGTTCGCGCAAGGCGGCTTCGTCTAGGACTTCGGGGGTCTGTTCAGCATCGTACATGGGATAAACTCCGGTCAGATGGCGGCGCGGCGCGCCAAGCGGCCGTGGGCGGCCGCGAGCGTCGTCGTGATGGTGTGGAAGTCGGAGAATTCGTGGTGCGGCATGGCCCGCGAGCGGGCGTAGGCGGCCAGCTTGTCGCGCGCGAACAGCAGGTCGGCGCGGCTTGAGACGCAGAAGTCGGAGCGCCCGTCGCCGATGAAGACCATCAGGTCCCCAGGATCGCTGGCCCGCTCGTCGGACTTGTCCGCGACCTGGCACTTACAGACGCCCGAGCCGGCGGCGCAGCCGGCGCGCGACCAAGGCTGCTCCAGCCGTCTACCCATCTCGGCGCTGCCGACCAGATGATTGGCGATCACCGGCAGATGACCCAGGCGGTGGCGGCCCAGGATGCGAGAAATGAAACGATCGACGCCGTCACTGACCACGGTCAGCGAAAGGGCGTTGGCCTGGCACCAGGCGACGAACTCCGAAAAGCCGTCGGCCAGTTCCACGGTGTCGAGCACGGCGTCCAGCGCCGCATCGTCGCCACCGATCAGCGCGACCTGGCCTCGCATGCACTCGGCGGCGGTGATCTCGCCCCGGGTCCAGCGCTCTTCGAGCTCTTCCCAGGCCGGCTCGGCCAGACGGGTCAGGACAAGGTCGGTCGTGTCGACCTTGGCGATGGTCCCGTCGAAATCGCAAAATATCCGCATCGCACCGACTTGGCTCCAGACGCCCCCGCGCCGTTCGAGCCAATGACGCCGTGTGTACTGAGCCCCCTCATCGAATTTTCACCGGCGGCGGGGCAGCCGTTCCGAGCCTTGCCTTGAAGTCGCCGCCGCGCGATGTCTCTTGGCCCCGCCAACTCCCTCCAACCGGACCGATCGTCTTTGTGATGAACACCGACGCGTCCGTTTCGTTTTCCAGCGCCGCCTTGGCGCGGTGCCTGGCGCGGATGCGCGGCTGACCATGGAGGACCTGCAGGACCTTTCGCCGCTCGCGGCCGTCTATCTGGAGCGGCGCGAAGACACGCGGCGGTTCTTCCAGGCGCGCCTGGGCGGTCAAGCCGATGTCGAGGATCTGGTTCAGGAGCTGTATCTGAAGGTTCAGGCGGTCGCGGACGAGTCGATCGACAACCCGCCCGCCTATCTTTACCGCCTGGCCTCCAACCTGATGCTGGACCGACTGCGCCGCGCCAAGCGGGCCGGCGCGCGCGAAACCGAATGGCGGCGCGCCAACCACACCACGGTCGGCGCTCTGGATGTGGCTGAAGAGCCCGACGCCGAGAGCGCCGTCATCGCCCGCCAGCGTCTGGAGAAAATCTCCGAGGCGATGAAAACCCTGTCGCCCGTGACCCAGCAGGTGTTCCGCCTGCACAAGTTCGAGGGCCTGACACATGTCGAGACCGCGACGCGAATGGGCATTTCTCGAAGTTCGGTCGAGAAGCATGTCAGCCTGGCTCTGAGCCATCTGGTCAGCAGGGTCGGCCGATGACCGTGTCTTTTTGGCATCACCTCCTGAAGAACCGAGGAGGGACTTTTCCGGTCATGGCGTCATTGTGGCAAGCGCCCTCCCCAGCCCGGTGCCAAGGAAGCACGACCCGTCGATGACACAGTCCGTCACCACCGATTCCATCCAACAGGCGGCGAGCGACTGGTTCGCGCGCCTGCAGGGTGACGCCGGTCTGGAAGACTGGACCGCGTTCCAAGCCTGGCTCGAAGCCGACCCTGCCCACGCTGCGGCCTATGACGAGGTCGAGGCGCTGTGGATCGAAATGGAAGACTTGCCTGCCGGCGAGATCCCCGCCGCCGTTGCGCCCGAGGTCGTGGCCGGAAACGTCCTGCCGTTCACCCCCCGCCCCAAGCCGCCGGCGCGGCGCTGGGTCTGGGCCGGCCTGGCCACGGCCGCGGCGGCCGCCGCCGCCGTGGTATTGGCCGTGCTGCCGCAACTGAGCCGCTCGACCTTCACCGATTATGCGACCCAGCGCGGCGAGACCCGGGAGGTCGCCCTGGCCGACGGCACGCGCCTGACCCTGGGCGGCGCCACGACCTTGCGGGTAAGGCTGACGCACGCCGAGCGTGACGTGACCCTGGTCGACGGCGAGGCCAGCTTCGATGTCGCCCACCTGGAAAACCGACCCTTCGTGGTCGCGGTGGCTGGCCGGGAGATTCGTGTCCTAGGCACCGAATTCAACATCCTCAGCCATGATAACCGCCTGGCCGTCACCGTGCGGCGGGGTTTGGTCTCGGTATCGGGCGGGCAGCAGGGCGCTGTGCGCCTGGCCAAGGGCCAGCAATTGGTCCAATCGCCCGGCCAAGCCACCTCACTGATTCGCACCACGGATCCGAATGCAGCCTTCGCCTGGAAATCGGGCAAGCTCGTCTATCGTGACGCCTCCTTGGCAGAGGTGGTCGCCGACCTAAACCGCTACGTCGCCACGCCGATACGGGTTGATCCGAACGCCGCTTCGGTCAAAGTCTCCGGTGTGCTATTGGTTGACGAGGAAGCGGCGATGATCCGGCGTTTGGAATTGTTCGCACCGATCGTCAGCCAGCGCAGCGGCGGCGAGATCGTCCTCAAGGCCAAGGCGACCCGACGCTGACCATGCGACGCAAGTCGTTGATCCGCCGCCACGGAGCTTGGCCCTTCGTGTTGATGGCCGGCCTGGGCGCCGGGGCGGCGCACGCCGCGCCCGCCGAGAGGCCATCCGCTCCCGTGCGCCTGCAGATTCCAGCCAAACCCGTCCGTGCTTCCCTGATCGACTTCGCGCTGCAGGCGGACCTGTCCCTGGGCGGCGACCTGGAAGCCTGCGTCGGCGCCGCGCCGGCCCTCTACGGCCGGATGTCTTCTCAGACGGCGCTGGAACGGATCCTCGAACACAGCGGCTGCAACTATGTCATGCCCGACCCGCGCACGGTGGTGATCCGCAAAACCGCGCCGCCCCGGGCCCGCCCCGCTTCCGTCGTCGCTCCAACCACGAGCCTAGGCTGGGGCGAGGTCGTCGTCATGGCCCAACGCTACCCTAACCTGCCCGGCCGCACGCCGTACGCCATTTCCGTCGTATCGGGATCTACGATCGCTCGCGAGACCCTCACCAGCCTGGCCGATCTCACCGGGCAGGTCGCTGGCATGACCGTGACCAACCTGGGCCCCGGGCGCGACAAGATCCTGCTGCGCGGCCTCTCGGACGGCGCCTTCACAGGCCAGGCCCAGTCGATGGTGGCGCTCTATCTGGATGACGTGCCGATCACCTACAGCGCGCCGGACCCGGACCTGCGCCTGGCCGACATCGAGCGAGTCGAGGTCATGCGCGGCCCCCAGGGCACGCTCTATGGCGGTGGATCGTTGGGCGGGGTCCTGCGCATCGCCACGCGTAAGCCCGACCTCGACCGCTATCAAGCCAACGTCCTGGCGGGCCTGGCCTATATCTGGAACGGCGGGGTGGGCGACGAACTGGAGGCGACGGCTAACATTCCCCTCATCCCCGGTCGGGTTGCCCTGCGCGCGGTCGCCTATCGCGACAGCCAGACCGGTTACATCGCCAACCCGACCCTCGGCCTCAAGCACGTCAATGGCTCCAAGCGCGAGGGCGTGCGGGCTACCCTGCGGGCGGCGCTCTCGCCGCATTGGACGGCCACGCTGGGTCTGACCACCCAGTCGATCAACAACAGCGACACTCAATACGGCCTGCGTCGTCTGGGGCCGCGTCTGCGCGACAACGCCGTGCGCGAGCCGCACGACAACGATTTCGACGACGTCTCCCTGACCCTGGCGGGAAACGGCGGCTGGGGGCGGTTGACCGGATCGGTGTCGCGCCTGTCGCACCATTTCGACAGCCGTTATGACGCCACTTCGGTAGCGACACTATACGGGCTCCGCGGCGGCCCGGCGGCGTTCGACGAGGAAAAAGCCATTGACCTGACGGTTGGGGAGGTCACTTACGCCACGCCGAGCGAGCATCGGATTCATGGCCTGGTCGGCGCTTTCGGCTCGACCGGGGCGATCCACCTGCACAGCCTGCTACACGGGCTCACGGCGTCGGGTCTGACCGGCTACGACGAGCAGCGACGCGACAAAATCAACGAGACAGCGCTCTATGGCGAGGTCACGTTCGACGCCACCAAGCGTCTATCGGCGACCGCCGGCCTTCGCTGGTTCGACTTCCGGTTCGACACCGACTCCCGGATCCTCCAGACCACCGGCCAGCGCGTATTCAGTGGCTCGGACAACGCCACAGGCCTCTCACCCAAGATCCTGCTGAGCTACGCAGCACGGCCTGGTTTGCTGTTCTACGCCCAAACCGCCGAGGGCTACCGACCCGGCGGGTTCAATACCGCTGGCCGGATCAACCAGGCCTTCGACGTCGCCGGAGCGCCAGCGCGTCGATACCAGGCCGACGAGCTTTGGAACTATGAGCTCGGCGTCAAGCTGCGGGGCTGGGACGATCGCCTACAGGCGCGGGTCGCCTTATTCTACGCGACTTGGGAAGCGGTGCAAAGTGACCAGTACCTGGCCGACGGCACGGCCTTCACGGCCAATATCGGCAACGGAGCCAACCGGGGTGTCGAGGCGGAGGCCGCCCTGCGCCTGAACGACCAGATCGACCTGCGCGCCGCCGCCCTGCTGAACGATCCGCAGATCACCCGCCAGAACCTCGACTTCAGTTCACGCCACGACGCCAGCCTTCCTGGCGTGGCTCGGACCTCGGCCAGCATCGCCGCCGACTATCATCGCCCCCTGCCCCATGAGCTGACCCTGCGCCTGCAAGGCCAAGCGACCTATGTCGGAGCTTCTTATGTGACCTTCGACGCCGACAACATGCATGAGATGGGCGAATATCTGGGCCTTCGCGGCGTCGCCAGCCTGGAGGCCGGGGCCTGGACCCTCGCCGCGACGGTGGACAATCCGTTGGGCGCGCACGCCAACAGCTTCTCGTTCGGCAATCCGTTCCTGATCACCCGCGACCAGATCATCACCCCGCCTCGGCCGAGGACCATCGCCCTGCGAATGTCCGCACGCTTCTAGACCAGCCGATAGACCAGCCGAGGCTAGGGTCTGTGTTCAGTTAGGGGATTCCCAAATATGCGGCTGAGTGATTCATAGGAGGTCGGCTTCGAGGAGAGCTGGCTGATGCGACGCTATGGACTGCGGGACGACCAATGGGAGTGGGTCAAGGATAGTCTTCCGGGCCGTGAAGGTCATGTTGGCGGGACGGCGAAGGACAAACGGCTGACGGTCGTGTGCGCGTTATAGATTTGGAGACAGCCGGGTCGTCCGCCCAAGACGTCTGCAAGATCGGCTGGCAGGACGTGGCGCTCGGAGGCGACGGGCGGCGGGCCGTCAACGATGAGCGCGGCGCCGTCTTCCTCGATCCTGGCCGCCCCATCTCGTCGGCGACCATGGCGGTTCATCACATCGTCGATGCGGACGTCGCCGGCGCGAAGTCCTGGAAAGACGCCGCACCACCCATCCTGAAGCCGCCGGGCGGCGTTCAAGCAACGGTATTGCACGCCGCGACTGGCGGACGGCGCGCGTTGGATCTGCACCTGGAAATGCGCCTTGCGGCTCTGGCCCGACCTGCCGGGATTTTCGAACCAGATGCTGCGCAACGAGCGGATGCCCGAAGGCTTGAACCGCCAGCTTTGCCTGCCCGCTCATCGCGCCATGCCCGACGCCTATGTCACCGCCCCTCACCTGCGAGACATGCTGGACATCGTCTCGGTCGAGCAATTGCTGGCCTGGAACGACGAGCCGGGCCTGTTGCCGCGCATTCCAAAGGGGGCCAATCGCGGCAATCCCTGGTCGCGCCTGGGCGTCGATGCGCTCATCGGTTTCACAAAGGATCGTGACGTCGACATCCGATTCAGCGCGAAAATCGAGCTACGCCGCAGAGGCGAGCTTTCCGATCTTGCCTCGAAGGTCCCCGTGCAACAGAGCCTGCTCTGAGACGTCATTGGCGCCCTCGGCGGAATGAGCGCGACGCTTCCGAACCTCGATCCGAGACATTCGAGTCTCTGGGCGAGACCAGCCGGCGCCGCCTCCAGCACGGGGATGGCGGCGCCGGGCAGTCGTCGCCAGACCCTAGGTCAGGTCCAGCACGACCACGGCCTTGGCCGGCAGGGTGACGGTCAGCGTGGCGCCCTTGATCTGCGCGTCGTTGAAAGCGGCGGGCTTGACGACGTTTGGCGCGTCGAACGTGTTGTGAGCGCTCATGGTCGAGGCGGTCAGCACCCTGCCCTTCGCGCTCTTGCCGGCCACACCCGCGAGCTTGATCTTCACGGTGGCCGGCGTGTTCGGATTCAGATTCACCAACGCCACGTGCACCACGCCAGCCGTGTCGCGTCCCGCCGAGGCGCTGACGGAAGGCACGCTGTCCTTGCCCATCACATAGGCGGGGCCATCAACCTCGAGCGGCAGCGACGTCGCGCCCTGGAACGGCTTGTACAGATCGTAGACCCAGTAGGTCGGGGTCAGGACCATCCTGTCCTTGTCGGTCAGGATCATCGCCTGCAGCACATTGACCATCTGGGCGATGGCGGTCAGCCGCACCCGGTCGGCGTGCTTGTGGAAGATGTTCAGGGTCGCGGCGGCCGCCACGGCGTCGCGCATGGTGTTCTGCTGATAGAGGAAACCCGGATTGGTGCCGGGCTCGACATCATGCCAGATCCCCCACTCGTCGACGGCCAGGCCGACGCGCTTCTGCGGGTCGTACTTGTCCATGATCGCGCTGTGTTTGGTGATCATCTCGTCCATGCGCAGCGCCTGCACCATGGTGTCGGCCCAGACCTGCTCGTCGAACTTCGTGGCCGAACCCTTGATCGACCACCGGCCGCTGGGGATGGTGTAATAGTGGACGCTGATCTGGTCCATGTTCTTGGCCGCGCCGGCCATCATGGTCTCGGTCCAGCTATAGTCGTCGCTATTGGCGCCGCCTGCGATCTTCTGGGTCTTGGTTCCCTGAGGCACACGGATGAATTCGGCGAAGTTGCGATAGAGGTCGGTATAATGGGCCGCAGTCATCTGGCCGCCACAGCCCCAGTTCTCATTGCCAACGCCGAAATAGTCGAGCTTCCACGGCTGCTCGCGGCCGTTGGCGCGGCGCAGGTTGGCGATCGTCGATTTGGTGGGCGAGACCATGTATTCGACCCACTCGGCCATCTCCTGGGGCGAGCCGGTGCCGACGTTGCCGGCGACATAGGTCTTGGCACCAATGAGTTCGGCGAATTCCATGAATTCGTTCGTGCCGAAGGCGTTGGTCTCTTCGACCCCGCCCCAGCTCACATTGACCTTGGTCGGGCGCTTGTCGCGCGGGCCCACCCCCTCGCGCCAGTGATAGTCGTCGGCGAAGCAACCGCCGGGCCAGCGCACCAGCGGCACCTTGATGGCTTTCAGCGCCGCGACGACGTCGTTGCGGTAGCCCTTGGTGTTGGGGATCTTGCTGTCCTGCCCAACCCAGACACCCTCGTAGATGCCCCGGCCCAGATGCTCGGCGAACTGGCCGTACACCTCGGGCTGGATGACCGCGCCGGGCTGGTCGGCGTGCAAGGCCGCGGTGACGGCGGTCTGGGCGCTCGCGACGCCGGTGGCGAGGATCGCGATGGTGGCGCCCGCGACGAGCGCGTGCTTCAGCGTGGTCAGCTTCACGTAGTTCCCTCCAGGTTTCCCCGCCGGTTGACCGGCTCGTTGGCGTTCGCGACCGGGGCGAGGCCCCCGTCGCCTTAGTGGTTGTCGCGCGGCAGGCCCTTGGTTTGGGCGATGCGCTGGTACTTGACCGCAGGCTCCAGCACCGCACCGGTTTCCATCTGGCCGACGATGGCCCGTTGGATCTCCTGCCAGGGCGTCTGGCTTTCGGGATAGACAAAGCCCCCTGCCCGATCGAGCGCCGCGCGACGCGCGACGATCTCTTCCGGCGTCACCAGCACATCGACCCTCGACTTGCGCAGGTCGACTCGCACCCGGTCGCCGGACTTCAGCAAGGCCAGGCCTCCGCCAGCGGCGGCTTCGGGTGAGGCGTTGAGGATCGACGGCGAGCCCGAAGTGCCCGACTGGCGCCCGTCGCCGATGCAGGGCAACTGATGGACGCCGCGCTTGATCAAGTAATCAGGAGCTCGCATGTTCACGACCTCGGCCGCGCCGGGATAGCCGATCGGTCCGGCGCCGCGCATGAACAGCACACTACGCTCGGTGATGCCCACCGATGGATCGTCGATCCGCCGGTGATAGTCCTCCGGCCCGTCGAACACGATCGCGTCGCCTTCGAAGGCGTCTGGATCGTCGGGGTCGGAAAGGTAGCGATCGCGGAATTCGGCGGTGATGACGCTGGTCTTCATGACCGCCGAATTGAACAGATTGCCGCGCATGACCACGAAGCCGGCCCGCTGGACCAGCGGCTTGTCGAAGGGCCGTATGACCGCCTCGTCTTCGATGATGGCGTCCCGACAGGCGTCGCCCAGGCTTTGACCCGAGACCGTCAAGGCGTCCTCGCGGATCAGGCCTTGGCTCATCAGCTGATTGACCACGGCCGGCACGCCGCCGGCCCGGTAGTAGTCCTCGCCGAGATATTCGCCAGCCGGCTGCAGATTGACCAGCAGCGGCACCTCTTCACCATAGGTCTGCCAATCGTCGACGCTCAGCTCCACACCGATGTGGCGGGCCAGGGCGTTGAGATGGATCGGGGCGTTGGTCGAGCCGCCGATCGCTGAATTAACAACCACGGCGTTGAGGAAGGCGTCGCGGGTTAGTATGTCGGACGGCTTGATGTCCTGGCTGACCAGATCGACGATCCGAAGGCCCGTCTCGTAGGCGTTCTGTTGCCTGTCGCGGTAGGGCGCGGGAATGGCCGCCGAACCGGTCAGCGACATGCCCAGCACCTCGGTCAGCGAATTCATGGTCGTGGCCGTGCCCATGGTGTTGCAGTAGCCTGTCGAGGGGGCCGAACTGGCGACCAGCTTGATGAAACCGGCGCGGTCGATCTCGCCGGCCGCCAGCAGCTCGCGGGCCTTCCAGACGATGGTGCCCGAGCCGGTGCGTTCGCCCTTGTACCAACCGTTCAGCATGGGGCCGACCGACAGGGCGATGGCGGGAATATTGACCGTGGCGGCGGCCATCAGACAGGCTGGGGTGGTCTTGTCGCAGCCGATCGTCAGTACGACGCCGTCGATCGGATAGCCGTAGAGCGTCTCGACCAGGCCCAAATAGGCCAGATTGCGGTCCAGGCCGGCGGTCGGTCGCTTGCCGGTTTCCTGGATGGGGTGGACCGGGAATTCCAGGGCGATGCCGCCTGCCGTGCGGATGCCCTCGCGGACGCGCTCGGCCAGGACCAGATGGTGACGGTTGCAGGGCGAGAGGTCGCTGCCTGTCTGGGCGATGCCGATGATCGGCTTGCCCGACTGCAGCTCGTCCAGAGACAGGCCGAAATTCAGGTAGCGCTCAAGATAGAGCGCCGTCATGTCCGCATTGTCCGGGTTGTCGAACCAGGCGCGCGAACGAAGGGCGCGGGGCGGAACAGCGTTAGAGCTCATGACGATCCTTGGCACGGCGACACCGGAAGGGTCCGTCGCGACGTACTGACTATTGGTCCGCCACGTCAGCGGGTCAGCGACATCCGACCGTCTCATTCCAGTTCATTTGTCTGACTATACCGAGCACTCCCATGCGTCAACGCGGAGCCACGCCGCTGACAACGGCCATGAGCCGCTTTCTCAAAGGGAAGGCAGCGCCACCTATTTCCGGCCGATGGGCAATCCAAGGCAATTCACGCGGAAATCCGCCTGCGTAGCGCAGCTTGCGCGTCTACCTCTTCGGATCGATCGCCGCGCGGGTATCCTGCAGCGCCAGACTGACCAAACGCTCCATGGCTTCACGAGCCTGGTCGGGGCGAGCCGCGGCGATGGCGTCGAACACCATCCAGTGCTCGGGCATCGGATCGCGCGGCAGCTCGCGCTTGCGCTGCTTGAAGATCGTCGTCCAGCGGACGGCCGCTCCGATGCTGCTGCTCAGCGTGAACAGCGGCGCATTGCAGGTCGCTTCCAGCACGGTGTCATGGAAATCGCGGTCGGCGGCCTGGCCAGCCTCGGTGGCCAGGGTCTCGTGCTGCATCTGGATCAGGGCCTGGCGCATCCGCTCCAATTGCCGCGCGTCGCGGCGCTCGGCGGCCAGGGCGGCGGCCGCCGGCTCGACGATCATCCGCAATTCATAGAGACCCTTGAGGAACTCCTCGCTTGGCTCCGACACGAAGAGCCAGGCCAAGACCTCCGGGTCCAGCAAGCTCCATCGGGCGCGGGGGGTGACCCGGGTGCCAGTCTTCGGCCGGCTCTCGACCAGGCCCTTGGCGGCCAGGATGCGGATGGCCTCACGGTAGGCGCTGCGGGAGACCTGCAGCTGTTCGCTGGAATCGATCTCATTGTTGAGAATGTCGCCCGGCGCATATTGCCCCGAGACGATGGCCACGCCGAGTGTGCGGGCGATCGAGCCGTGGATGCGCCCCCGATGCGGCTCGCGCCCCGGATCGCCGTCGCCCATCGTGTCTTTCGTCTTTCGCACGTGCCCTCTGCTCCGCCTCGGCCCCTCGGGCGGACGGCTATCGTCCATCGCTTCCGGCCATCTCGCGGCGACACTAGGAAGACAATTTGTCTGACGACAAGAAAATTTCAGCGTCGACCACGGCCCGGCCGCGATCCGGCCAGACTCGCGAGTAACACAATGATTACGCCAGGCGACAGGTGGTGGTTCTTTACCAGGGTCGAAATTCTAAGCGTTTTTCTTTCCTGTTTTTGCGGCCTCCGCTACGGAAGCTAGTTTGACAGCTCATCTAAATTGCTATTTGTCAGACTTAATGGCGGACGGCGCGTGAGGCGGATAGAGCATGGTGTTTCGGTTCGTGCAGTTGAAGGAACCGAACCGACGAACCCTCGCCGCGGTCAACGACGCCGGCCTGGCCCGCCGCGTGGAGGTGGCCGATACGCTTTATGATCTGGCCCAGATGGCGCTTGGCGTCGGCGCCACCCTAGTCGAGGCGGCGCAGTCGAGCCCGCTGGGCGAAGAGATCGACATCCCCTCGGCGCTCGCCGATGGCCGGGTCCTGGCTCCCATCGACCATGTTGACCCCGCCCACCTCATCCTGACCGGCACGGGCCTGACCCATCTGGGTTCGGCCGAAGGGCGTGACAAGATGCACAAGGCCGCCCAGGCCGGAGAACAGCTCACCGACTCCATGCGCATGTTCCTGATGGGCGTCGAGGGCGGAAAGCCCGCCCCAGGCGCCGTCGGAGCGCAGCCGGAATGGTTCTACAAGGGCGATGGCTCGCACGTGGTCGGGCCGGGCAGTCCCCTCACCTCGCCCGCTTTCGCCCAGGACGGCGGCGAGGAGCCCGAGATCGCGGGCGTCTATCTGATCGGATCGGACGGTTCGCCCCACCGCCTGGGCTTTTGCCTGGCCAACGAGTTTTCCGACCATATCGTCGAGCGTGGGAACTATCTGTGGCTGGCTCACTCCAAGCTGCGCCAAGCTGCCCTGGGTCCCGAGCTGCTGACCGGCGAACTGCCCGCCGACGTCCGCGGCGCCAGCCGCATCCTGCGCGGCAATGAGATCGTCTGGGAAAAGCCTTTCCTGTCGGGCGAGGTCAACATGTCCCACACCATCGCCAACCTCGAACATCACCATTTCAAGTACGACCTGTTTCGTCGCCCAGGCGATATTCACATCCACTTCTTCGGCGCCGCCACCCTGTCGTTCTCCGAGGGGTTCCAGACCAAGCTGGACGACATTTTCGAGATCAGCGCCGCGCCCTTCCTCTACCCCGCCCGAAACAGCCTGGCCCAGGCGCAGCCACGTCAGGTGACGGTGCGCAGTCTGTGACGGTCTGAAAGCTCGGCATCGCGATTGAAACGTGCAGGGCCAGTTGAAACTGTCACACGGCGCCGCCAAATTGTGGACCGATGTGACCCCGATCCTTGAGGCGCCTGGCGCCGAGCCTCCCGGTCGCTACAACGCCTTCGCCAATCTGATCGCCAACCGTCAAAAGCGACGTGGATATCAGCCCGTTGCGCCACGTCCGCCGCCCCCCTGTTGGGGCGAAGGGCGTTGCGCCAGCCCTTGTGGAACAAGCGAGTATCCAAATGTCAGACGCCGCGCTGCGAGCTCTCAATCCCGCCACCAACGAGGCCTTCGGGCCAAGCTTCGTCGAGCCGGACGCGGCGGCGATCGCCGCAGCCTGCGCCGCCGCAGCGGCCGCCTTTGACGTCTATCGCGAGACCGACCTGGAAACCCGCGCGGCGTTTCTGGAGACGATCGCCAGCGAGATCGAGGCGATCGGCGACCCACTGATCGAGACCGCCATGGCCGAGACCGGCCTGCCGCAGGCCCGGCTGACCGGAGAGCGCGGCCGCACGACCGGTCAGCTCCGGCTGTTCGCGCAAGTGGTGCGGCGCGGTGATTGGATCGGCGCGCGCATCGACCCGGCCCAGCCCGACCGCAAGCCCATGCCGCGCTCGGACCTGCGCCAGCGTTTCATTCCGCTGGGTCCCGTGGTGGTGTTCGGCGCCAGCAACTTCCCACTGGCCTTCTCGACGGCGGGTGGTGACACCGCCTCGGCCCTGGCTGCGGGCTGCCCGGTGATCGTCAAGGGCCACCCCGCCCACCCCAATACCGGCGCCCTGGTCGGCGGGGCGATCGCGCGCGCTGTTGCGTCGGCCGGACTGCCGAGCGGCGTCTTCGCTCTGCTGACGGGGCAGTCGCACGCGCTGGGCGGCGCCCTGGTGCGCGATCCGCGCGTAAAGGCTGTGGGCTTCACCGGCTCAAGGGCTGGCGGCGTGGCCCTGGTCAAGATCGCCGCCGAGCGACCCGAACCCATTCCGGTCTTCGCCGAGATGAGCAGCGTCAATCCCGTGGTCCTGTGTCCGAGCGCCCTGGCGGCGCGAGCCGAGGCCCTGGGGGCGGCGTTCATCGGCTCCCTCACCTTGGGCGCGGGCCAGTTCTGCACCAATCCCGGCCTGATCTTCGCGCTCGCGGGCCCCGACCTGGAGCGCTTCACGGCTTCCGCCAGCGCGGCGCTCAACGCCGCCGCGCCGCATCTCATGCTGACCCCCGGGATTTTCGGCGCCTATGAGCAGGGTGTCGATCGCCTCGCCGGCCGCGACGGCGTCCGCCTACTGGGGCGTGGTTGCGTCGGGGACGGCGTCAACCAGGCGGTCGGCGCGCTGTTCGAGGTCGACGCCAAGACCTTCCTGAGCGACGCGGTGCTAGGCCACGAAGTCTTTGGCTCTTCCTCGCTGATCGTCCGTGTTCGGGACCTTGAGCAGCTTCAGATGCTGCTCGAAAGCCTGGAAGGCCAGTTGACGGCCACTCTGCACATGGACGCCGCCGACTCCGATCTGGTGCGGAGCCTGCTGCCGATCCTGGAGCGCAAGGCCGGGCGAATCCTGGCCAATGGCTGGCCGACCGGCGTGGAGGTGTCGCACGCCATGGTCCATGGCGGCCCCTTCCCGGCCACCTCCGACCCGCGCGGAACGTCGGTCGGCACCCGAGCGCTCGAACGCTTCCTGCGGCCCGTTTGCTATCAGGACATTCCGGGTAATCTGCTGCCGGCCGCTCTGCAGGACGGCAATCCGCTGGGCGTCGCGCGCGCGACCGACGGCGTTTTTTAGAACAGCTCTGAAGATCAGGTCGCCGATGCGCGGCGACCTGGTTGCATCGGTCCATGGTCGACTGCCGACAAGCCGGATTGCGTCTGAATTATTTGTCTGAGTATATGACCTGAAGCGACCGTTCCGTCGGTTAGAGTCGCGCAGTCCGCTCTGGAGAGGAATTCATGAAAGCTCGGCGTCGCGCCTTCTATGGCGCCATCCTGCTGACCGCCGCTGTCTTGCCGACGACCGGTCTGGCGGGGGACTACGCCCGCAGGTCGTTCGGCCAGACACCGTCTGGCGAGGCCGTCGAAGCCATCACCTTGAGCAATGGTCACGGCGTAAGCGCCACGGTGATCACCTATGGCGCGACGCTGCAGGCCTTGATCGCTCCGGACCGGAGCGGAAAGTCCGCCGACATCGCGCTGGGCTTCGCCGACGTCGGCGCCTATGTCCGTAACGCCAGCTATTTTGGCGCCTCGGTCGGTCGCTTCGCCAATCGCCTTGGCAAGGGGCAGTTCAGCCTGGACGGCAAGACCTATCAGTTGGCCCTGAACAACAACGGCGTCGCGGCCTTGCACGGTGGGACCAAGGGGTTCGACAAGGTCGTGTGGAAGGTCCAAGAGGTCAAACGTGGCCCGGTGACCTCCGTGACCTTCAGCCATGTCAGTCCGGACGGCGACGAGGGCTATCCCGGAACCCTGACCGCCACGGCGACCTATGCGCTGAACGAGAACAACGAGCTGACGATCACCTATGCCGCGACGACCGACAAGCCGACCATCGTCAATCTAACCAATCACGCCCTGTTCAACCTCGCCGGTGAGGGCGCGGCCGAGGGGGCGATGGGCAATGTCCTGACCCTGACCGCCGATGGTTATACCCCCGTCGACGCGGAGCTCATTCCGACCGGCGTAATCACCCCCGTGGCGACGACGGCGTTCGACTTTCGCGCTCCAACGGCCGTCGGTGATCGGATCCGCGACGCTGGCGACCCCCAACTGGTCATCGGCCGAGGCTACGACCACAATTACGTCCTGACGGGAACCTCCGGCGCGGCGCCGCGCCTGGCCGCCCGCCTGTCCGATCCCAAGAGCGGCCGGGGGCTGGAAATCCTGACGGATCAGCCCGGCATTCAGTTCTACTCGGGGAACTTCATCGACGGCACGACGGTCGGCAAGAGCGGGCGGATCTATCGTCAAGGCGACGGTATCGCGCTGGAGCCGCAACACTTTCCAGACGCCCCCAACAAGCCGAGCTTCGCGTCGGCGCGTCTGGATCCGGGCCAGACCTATCGGAACACAATGATTTTCAGGCTGACGATCGACAAATAGGTCCAGCCGCTTCATCCGCATCGACGGCGGCGGGGGCTATTCGACGGAATCCGGGCCGCCGCGGCATTTCCTTGGGATCGCCGGGAAAAGACATCTCGTCTGTCGGGGTTCTGGCGAGACCCGCCTAGGGAAATCCCCCGATATACCGCCGTGAGCGGCGGGGTCATTCTGCCGGCTCTTCAGACCATATTGGCTGGGAGGCAAGACGCCGTGAGCATTCTTCGAGGTTGCTCAACGGTGATCGTCAACGGCTTGAGCTACTCGCAGGTGCGGTAGCACCTGGCACGCGCCCTAATATTCGCGGACGACGGTCCAATATATCGTGGTCAATCCATCATGGTGACGCGGAGGCCTAGCCGACTTTCAGCGACGGCGTTGTCGCGGAGGCGAGCGCGCCCATGCCGACGGGGCCGCCGGCCAATGAACGGCGGCTGACCGGCTTGACCACGGGCAGCAGGGCCTCAAGGAAGCGCCATGCCGCTTCGTCATGATCGAGATGATGGGTCAACAGGCCCACGGGCTCGTCCCATAGCGTCTTGAGGCGGCGTTCGGCGAGAAGACGACGGGTTCTCAGAAGAAAGCGAACCGCGCCCCGAAAGCGGGCGCGAGGTTTCCAGCGCATGATATCCAAATGGGTGTCCAGGCGCGCCGTCGGTTCGTGCTCGTCGCGCATCTCGCCGTAGCAGGACAGCGTCAACCCCCGCAAGCGGAGCGCGGTCTTCAGGGTCGGATGGGCGTTGTTCCATGGCGGCACGAACAGGCTGGCCCTGACACCCGCGCGACGGAACACCTCGATCGCTTCGCCGAGCTCCTGGATGACGTCGGTCAGCAGGTCGAGTTCGTTGACCTCGCCCGAAGGCTGGCCAGGCGGAGCCCTGTTCTCGTGGCGGAACCCGTGGATGGCGAGTTCGACGCACGGCGTCTCGCGACAGGTCTTCGACAGGGCCGGTATGTCGCCGTCCGGCACTGCGGCCAAGGTGATGGGTGCATCGAAGCGGCGCGACAGGGCGAGTAGCCGGTCAAGGGCCGGGCCTGGCTGGCGGGCATCGTCATCCCGCCACCAGACCAACGGTCCATGGCCGCCAGCTTTCCAGCGGGCGAGCTCGGGACCGAGGATGACCGCGATCAGAAGACGATTTGGCAACATGGCGAAAGCCTAGGCCGAATGACCCAGTCTGGCGTCCTCGCTAGCGAGGCTTACCAGGGTTGAATGGCCCAATCGCACCGTGGTGAGGTCCTGGGCGTTCAAGAAGCGGATTTCGCGGGCCTTCAGGTTGGACAATAAGGGGTAGAGCGCCGCCATGACGGCGATCAGGAAGCCCAGATCGCCCTCCTTGTAACCCTTGCGCGAAACGTAGCATTTGTAGAAGCGGCGCACGCCACGGAACAGGTCGTCCCACAGGCTCTTGATCTTGCCGCTTTCCGCCAGATCCTGGCCGCGCAGCGCCGTGTAGCGATTGAGACGCTGGATCATGTCGGCGATATCATCATCGACCTTGTGCAGGATGGCGTTGCTCAAGCGCCCGCCGTAGACGCCCGTAAAAATGGTGCCGGGATGGACCCGCTCGCTCTTCCAGCTCTTCACGCCCTTGCGGAACAGTCGCGCTACCGACGAGGCGCCGAACGAGCCGCCCCAACCGTGCCGCACCAGTTGCTCGCCGACGAAATTGTCGACCGGGACTTGGTACCAATCGCCGGCCTCCGGACGGGCGACGGTCTCGCGGATCTCCTGGGCCAGCGCCGGCGGCACGGCCTCGTCGGCGTCCAACTCAACGATCCAGTCTCCTCGGCAAGCGGCTACGCCGGCTTCCTTGCGAAGGCCCTCGACGGGGAAGATGCCGGAGACGACCCGCGCGCCCATGCGGCGCGCGATGGCCTCGGTGCGGTCGGTGCAGCGATCGGCCACCACGACAATTTCATCGCAGAACGCCAGACGCGCCAGGCATTGCGCGATACGCGCTTCTTCATTATGGGCGCAAACGAGCCCCGACAGCACAGGCATTGATCTTCCCCGACCTTGGGGATCGCGGTTCCTGTCGCAATCCCGTCATGGGGTAGACGCCGCCACGGCGGGGGAACCTCATAAGAACCATCGCGTTTGCGCGCGAGGAGCTGTCGAGATATGCCCAGGTCGAAGCCTCGCCTCTAAAACGCGCGTGAAATATCCAGGCTCCACGTGCGGGGCCGCAGTGGGGTGACCTGTCGGACCTGCCCAAAGCTGAACGGATTGCCATAGGCGAAGGTGTCGCTCGAGGCGTTGGCCGGATTGGTGACCGCCAGGGTCACACCCCAATCGGCCATCGCCATTTCCGCCGACAGTCGGCCCGTCATGTAGCCCCCCATCGACGGGGAAAGTCGGCGATCGAAGGTCAATCGCGATTGGCCGACGTACTCCATCTCGGCGGTCATGATGAGCCGTCGATCGGCGGACAGACTCTTCTCGTAGCGCGCCAGTCCGCCCGCCGAGACGTCGGGGACGCCGGGCAATTCGCTCTGCGCGGCCGAAGCGAAATTGCGGTCCACCTTGCTCAGGCGTGGCCGGTTGAACAAGGCGTTCACCTCGATGGTCAGGCCTGGTCGCGGGCGGACCGTACCCTCGATCTCCAGGCCGGTGTTGCGACCGTCACCGACATTGGCGGTGTAGGAGAGTCCGGAGGGGCTTAGGTACTGGTCGGTCTGGATGTCGGTCCAGACATCATGGAACAATGCCGCGCGCAGGACCACGCGGCCTGCCAACGGGCTGACGCTGGCGCCGACTTCATAGTTGCGCAGGTGGTCCGGCTTGAACGAGCCTCGGAGCGCCGAGGGCGCGGCAAGGCCGCCAGAGTTGAAACCGCCTGACCTGTATCCCTCCGAGGTCAGCACATAAACCATTGCCTGCTTTCCAAGGGTCCTTTGCAGGGAGAACTTGGGTGAAATGCCGCTGAAGCGAGCCTTGCGATCGAGCTTGCGTGTGAGGGCGGGGGGAGCCTTGACCGCCGAAGTGGTGTGAACTTCCGTCTGAAAGGCGCGACCGCCCAGGCTGACGGTCCAACCGCCGCCCAACAGGTAGAACGCTTCCCCGTAAGCCGCCAACTCGCGGCGCCGGTCGCGGCGGGCCTCCAGATAGATCAGCCGCGACGGGTTGAACGTGGTGCGCGCCCGGAGTTCGCCGTCGCTATCTTCCAAGCTTGCTAGCCCATAGAGGCCTATCAACCAGCGGAACCGATCATTGTCGGGCGATGACAGGACAGCGTCCTCGACCAGCAGCCGGACTTTGCTTGCCTCGTCGAACAGGCCGATGTCCACGCCCCCCGCGCCGGCGCCGTTCAGCGCCGCCGTGGCGTCGAACCGGCTAGCGAACCGGTGGCGGACATAGCCTGTCGAGGACTCGAACCGTCCCCAGTCGCCGGAACCGGCGACCGTCACCGCGCCTTGCAGAAGAACGTTGTCGTGGGTTTCACGCACCTGATTGGCGCGCTTTTGTCCGCCGAGGCTGGGCGTCGTATACTGGCTATCGGTGGCGTGCAGATCCTGGTGCGCGCCGGACACCATTACGGTCCAGTTGTCGTCGAGCCGAACCGATAGCGCCGCACGCCCCCCGCTTCGGGTCGTCCGATCGACGTTGGAAAGGCGCAGATTGACGTCATCGACATAACCGCCTTCCGCATCGCTATAGAGCGCCAGTCGCAGCGCCGCTCGATCGTTGACGACCGGCAGGTTGACCACCCCCTCCAGGCGGCTGCTGGGCGAGCCCGACTCGGTGAGCGCTCCGCCCACGAGCACCGAGCCGGACCATTCGTCCAGCACGGGCTTGCGTGACACGATCCGATAGACGCCGCTGAGCGATCCACCGCCGTACAACGCGCCCTGCGGCCCGCGCAGGATTTCCACCCGTTCGATGTCGATCAGACGCAGGTCGGGGTCCGGCGCGTTGTAGGTCAGAGGAATGTTGTCGAGATAGGTGCCGACCGTCTGCTGTGTGCGCCCGGTGAAGGCGCCGTCCGACAGTCCGCGTAGCATGATCTTGTTGCGGGCCGCGCCGAGGTTGGTGGTGATGAAGCCGGCCGTCTGCTGCGAGATGCCGCGGGTGTCGACCGCGCCCGTGTCGTTGAGCTGGCCCGCGCCAATCACGCTGACGCCCCCCGCCGCCGATCCCAGGCGGGTCGGCCGTTTGGTGGCGGTGACGATCACGCTTTCAAGCAGGGAAACCGGCTCCACCACGGTGGTGACCGACGACGCGCGCGCCGTCGGTCCGCCGCGCAGGATGCTGACCGTGGCGTCGTCGAGGATCTCAAACCGGCATGGCGCGCCTGCGGTGATCGCATCCAGGGCTTGCCGCAGGCTCATGGCGCCGACGACGGCAGGACTGCGTCCAGGACAGGACGACGCCCCGCCCAAGGTCACCCGGGCCTGGACGCCCAGGTCGATCAGCGCTTCCGAACGCGCCTTGGCGGGGATCGCGATGGCGTATCGCGCCTGCGCCGCACGGGCCGCATCGGCCGAGGCCCACGTCAAGGCCAATGCGAGGGGGAAAATTAAGCTGGAGGCCAGCGCGCGCGCGGCGACGCTCGCCCTCGGAGGACCGAGGTCGCTAAATCGGCGTCGAAACGGAATATCCGCTTTCGAGGTCATCGCGCTCCAGCTCTAGACCCCTAGAGCCCAAGCTTCGCGCTTCGAACGATTCCGTTCCCGTCAGCAAGGCCTAGCGCGCCCGGATCACGATAGCGTCTTTGGTCGTCGTCGTTCGGACGGGAAGCAGATGTGACAGTCGGCCGACCATCGCATCCTGCTCATCGACGATCAACACACCGGAAAGTCGCATATCCGCCGCCTTCGCGTCAGCCAGCTTCACCGGACGAGGGAAAAGACGGTTCAGATCGCCGACAACCTGCGACAAGGGCTGGTCCCGATAGATCAGTCGGCCCTGGCGCCACCCGGAGACCTCTTCGATCGCCACGGTCGCGAGGCGGGCGTCCGCCTGGCCCTCGGCGTGCGAAAGCCCCTGCCCCGGACGCAGCCGGAAGGGGTTCGCGTCGGCGGGACGCACCTCGACCTCGCCGCGCTGGACGGCCACGGCGACCTGGCCGTCGCGATGACGGACGTCGAACGCCGTGCCCACCACACGCACCTGGGTGTCGCCCGCTTCGATCAGGAACGGACGCTTGGGGTCCTTTGCGACGTCGAAGAACGCCTGGGCGTCACCCAGGGCGACGTGGCGGGTCTTGCGTTCGAACCGCACGGTCAGGCTTGAGGCGGCGTTCAGCTCGATCCGGGTGCCGTCGTCCAGCGCAATGGTCTTCCGCTCGCCAACGCCCGTGGAATAGGTGGTTTCTTGGCCGCTCATCACACCGCTGGCTGGAACCAGCACGGCGCCGGCGACCAAGGCCGCCGCGATCGCGGCGCCGGCCGACCAAGCCCAGGCGCGATGGCTTTGGCGCAGCGGCACAACATTGTCTGTCGCAGGGTCGTCGGCCGGCGCGTGCTCGGCCAGGCGAGCGTCGAGGTCCAGGCGCTGATCGAAGGCCTGGGCGGCGTCATAGGCTTCGGCATGGACCAGCGACGCCGTCAGCCAGGCGTCGAACGCATGCCAATCGCTTTCGGTGGCGGCTTCCCCCTGTAGGCGGACAAGCCAACCGATCGCGGTTTCGATATCTGCCTGAGACCGCGTCATCGTGCTCCGCCCCGGCGCCGTGTGGCGCCCTGTGGGTAAGACGCCACCGAAGGCCCGGAACCTCCGAATCTTGTTTCCGTGCGGTTGGAGTCCCTCATGGCAGTTTCGCTATCAGCGCCTTGAGGGCGGCGCTTACATGTTTCTCGAT
Organism: Caulobacter sp. DWP3-1-3b2; assembly: GCF_049896325.1. NCBI lineage: Bacteria > Pseudomonadati > Pseudomonadota > Alphaproteobacteria > Caulobacterales > Caulobacteraceae > Caulobacter > Caulobacter sp. DWP3-1-3b2. The sequence continues at coordinate 18,822 of NZ_JAFCUB010000002.1, read as the reverse complement.
CGAGCTACGGCTGACACCCATCTGCGCGGCGGTCTCGGCGTGACTCAGGCCTTGCAGCTTGTGCAGGGTGAAGGCCCGCGCGATGGGAGCCGGCAGGGTTTCCAGCGTGGCCATCATCACCTTCAGCCGCTGGCGACTGGTCACCACGTCCTCGGCCGAGGGCGCATCGATCGCCTGCTGGTCGCCCAAGGTGGTGACCTGCAGACTGCGCCAGCCTTCATCGCGCGCTCCGGCTCGCGCCTGACTGCGCAGACGATCGAGCATCAGATTGTTGGCCATGCGAAACAGCAGCGCGGAGCCGTCGCCTTCGACCTCCAAGTCGCCCAGGGCCTGAACCTTGAGAAACAGGTCCTGGATCAGGTCCTCGGCCTCTGCGACCGACCGCAGGCGGGCGGCGAACACGCGCGCCAGATTGGCCCGCTTCTCGCCGTACAGCCGCATCATCGGCGTGATCGATCGCGGCACGGCGGACAGAAGAGAGCTCCGGAACGGGATCGGCGACAATCCGATCGTGGCGAACGGCCAGCCTAGGCTGTCAAGGATCGACGGTCCAGTGTCGCCCAGTTGCGATTGACTCGCAACTATGGGGGCCGTAACTATTGCGGACGGTTTTGAATTTGTCGCGGGACCGTTTGGAGGCCTGATGTCCCTTTCGCCCACCACATCTCACGAAATACTCGCTCCGGCCGTCGGGGAGAGGCTGCTGCTCGGGGCTATCCGCGATTGGGCTGGCGCGCGCTCGACCGACTCACGCCCCAATCGCCGCGTGGCTCAGCCCCTGGCTTGCAAGTCGTCAGACCGTGTCGCCGGCCTGTTCATCGCCTGGATGCAAACCGTGGAAGCCGCGTTGCGCAGACCGATCCAGATCCGCTGCCCAGTCTGCGGTGGGATTTCGACTGACGAGCAACGGCTGATCGTCTCCTGCGGTCTGGCTGGAACCGCCAGCGCGTTGGGCGAGGAACTCCTCAAGCCCCTGCTCACCGACGGACGGTCGGTCATGGTCCTGTCGCGGGCCCTGAACGCCGCGCTTCGCGCCGAGGGATATCCCCTGCCCGTCAGGCTGCAGAACAGGCCAGCCGAGCATCAGGTTTCCTACCCCACTGTCCATTAAGCGCGGAAGTTTCGCCAGACGAGTTCGGCAAACCGCACGCAAACGGCGTTCCTATTCAACGGCGAGTATGATGTTGGCGGGTTCGATGATCGCCACGACTCGCGCGCCAACCGAGGGTGTGGTGGCGTTCAGTGGCACGGTCGCGACCAGGGTCTTGCCGGTGGCCAGGGACAGGCGAATCTCGCTGGCGCTGGCGCCGTCTTCGCGGTCGGCGACGAGCCCCGACAATCGATTGCCGTCCGCGCTCGAGGCGGGCTCGGCCAGCACCACGAAGCTGGACTTGATCAAGGCCACGGCCGGCTTGCCGACCCTCAGGCCCAACTCGTCCAGGCTTCGCCGTGTGATCACCGAGACGATCTCGACGCCGTCACCGAGCGAGAGGGTCACACGGGCCGTCACCGCGCCGAGCTCGATCCCCATGACTGTTCCACGCGCGGCGTTGCGAGCGCTGGTGCGCAGACCCAGACTCCAGAACAGATCACCCAGGTTCTCGCTCGGCGCGGCGAGCCCGGTCTCGAGACGCGCGAGGGCGGCGCCGATCTCGCGCTCGACGTCGCGGAAGGCCTTGATCACCGCACGGCCCCTGGCCGTGACGCTCGCGGCCCCTCCGGCCTTGCCACCCGCATTGGCGACGATCAAGGGTGCGTCAAACAGGTTGTTGAGCGCCTGCACCCCGTCCCAGGCGCCCTTGTAGCTGAGGCCCAGCTTTTTGGCGGCGGCGCTGATCGAGCCCAACTCGGCCACAGCCTCGATCAGCGCCACACGCTCCAGTCCCACGCGGGCCAAGGCGCCGCGTCGCAGGATCAGGGAGGCGCTGAGATCGCCATCGATCGACATCATGCGCCCGAGCCCCGCAAAAAACCCTCAACGTCCGGCTAAACACCGTTATGTAGTCTTGCTACATATCCCCTTGATGAGGATGCCGTCCATGCGCAACCCCCACCCCTTCCTGATCGCCGCCCTGGCTGGCGCCGTGTCGCTTATGATGGTCGCCTCAGCGCTCGCCGCCGAGACCAAGGTCGCGGTCGCCGCCAACTTCACCGAGCCCGTCAAGGAGATCGCCGCCAAGTTCGAGGCGGCGACCGGCCACAAGGTGACGCTGAGCTTTGGCTCGTCCGGCCAGTTCTACACCCAGATCGCCAATGGTGCGCCGTTCGAGGTCTTCCTGTCGGCCGATAGCGAGCGCCCGATCAAGGCCGAGGCCGGCGGTCTGGCCGTACCTGGAACGCGCTTCACCTACGCCACCGGCCGGCTGGTGCTGTTCAGCAAGACCCCGGGCCTGGTCGACCCCAAGGGCGCGGTGCTGAGGAAGGGTGGCTTCGAGAAGCTGTCGATCGCCGATCCCAAGGCCGCGCCCTATGGTCAGGCGGCGGTCGAGACCCTGACCAAGCTCAGGCTCTACAATGTGCTGAAACAGAAGATCGTCACGGGCTCGTCGATCACCCAGGCCTATCAGTATGTGCAGACCGGCGCGGCCGAACTTGGCTTCGTGGCGCTGTCGCAGGTGATCAACGAGACGGGCGGCTCGCGATGGATCGTGCCGAGCGCCGACCATACGCCGATCGACCAACAGGCCGTCTTGCTGAGGACCGGCGTCGACAACCCCGCCGCCAAGGCCTTCCTGCAATATCTGGAGAGCAAGGACGCCAAGGCCATCATCAGGCGCTACGGCTACGAGGTGAAGTGACCATGGTCGAGGTGGCGTGGCTGACGATCAAGCTGGCGGGCATCACCACGATCCTGCTGCTGATCCTGGCCACGCCCCTGGCCTGGTGGCTGGCCCGCGGCCGCTCGCGCTGGAAGGCGCCAGTCGGGGCGCTGGTCGCCCTGCCGATCGTCCTGCCGCCGACCGTTCTGGGCTTCTACCTTTTGATCGCCCTGGGCCCCCATAGCCCCTTGATGCTGCTGCTGCATCCCTTCGGGATCCGCACCCTGGCCTTCACCTTCGAGGGCCTGGTGATCGGTTCGCTGATCTATTCCCTGCCCTTCGCGGTGCAGCCGCTGCGCAACGCCTTTATCGCGGTCGGGGACGAACCGCTGGAGGCCGCCGCGACCCTTGGCGCCTCGTCGTGGAGCACCTTTCGCCGGGTCGCCCTGCCGTTGGCGCTACCGGGCTACGCCGTCGCCGCCATCCTCGCCTTCGCCCATACGGTCGGGGAGTTCGGAGTGGTCATGATGCTGGGCGGGGGCATTCCGGGTGAAACCCAGGTGCTGTCGATCGAGATCTACCGCTTGGTCGAGGCCCTGGAATGGGATAAGGCCCACCAACTGTCGGCCGCCCTACTGGCCTTCGCCTTCGTCGTGATGTTGACCCTGCTGCTGATGGAGCGTCGGGTGACAGAGCGGGATGGGCGGGGTTGAGGTTTCATTGTCAGGTGCGGCCCCCGCCCATACCAATCATCCCGGCGAAAGCCTGGAGCCAAGCAGAGCCCAGTGGTTTCGCTCAGACAAGAAAGCCCATTCGGCTTGGGTCTCGACTTGCGTCGGGATGAAGGAAGTCAAGAGAGTCAATGTGCTGTGATAATACTCTGAAAATGCTATCTATTTTGGCTCTAGCCTAACGTCAGAAACGGCGCATCCCCCTGGATGGTCACCCGTTCGACGATGCGCTCTTGAGGCCAATAGTCGAGGATGGCGTAGTGCTGGGTGGCGCGGTTGTCCCAGAACACGATGGCGTTGGCCGTCCAGCGGAAGCGGACCTGGTATTCCGGCGTCTTCACCCGGTCCAGCAAGTCGGCCAACAGGGTCTTGGCCTCATCGTCCGGCAAGCCCAGTATCCGCGTGGTGAAGACCTTGTTGACGAACAGATGTTGCTCGCCGGTCTCCGGATGGGTGCGGACCACGGAGTGGATCTGGGGTGGATAGGCCGCGCGCAATTCTGCGCGCTTGGCCTCGTCGACGCGGTAGCCATAGCTTTGAAGAATGTCGTGCTCTGCGGTCAGGGTCAGCAACCTCGCCTTCAACGTCTCGGGCAGGTCGCGATAGATCGCGGCGGTGTCTGCGAACAGGGTGTCGCCGCCCAGCGGTGGCAGGTGGCGCGCCCGCAGCACGCCGCCCATGGACGGAGCAGGCCGGAAGGTGACGTCGGTGTGCCACTTGTTGGCCGCCCGAACCAGCGGCACGATTTCCTCGCGCAACTTCATGCCGTCGGCGGCCTCGATGTGCAGAATTTCGGGAAAACCCGGGACGTGGGCGGTGACAGGATGTCCTTCCAAGTCCCCGAAATAGCGGCCAAAACGGACATGATCCTCGTGGCTGATATCCTGGTCGCGGAAGAACACCACCTTGTGGCGGAGCAAGGCCGCGCGGATCGCCGCGACACGCTGCGGCGTCAGGGGCTGACGCAGGTCAACGCCAGAGATTTCCGCGCCGAGCACCGTACCGACGGGCGTGACGGTCAGGCCCGCATAGTCGGGGGCTTCGGCTGCGATGATGGGGGCGATGGCGTTCATGGCTTCCTCCCGGAGCGCCGCTCGTCCACGCGAGCCGCGTCTTCCCTAGCCCCACCTTAGTCGCGGGATATCGGCGCTCAACGGAGTTTTTCTCACTTCATTCGCAGCGTGAGGCCGGCCACGACTAGAGTTACGTTGTCCGCCGCCTGGGCCAGCACCTGGTGCAGCCGCCCGGCTTCGTCGCGGAAGCGTCGAGCCAGGGCGTTGTCGGGCACGATGCCGAAGCCGACTTCGTTGGCCACCAGCCACAGCGCGCCGTCGAAGCCCGCGGTCGCCTCGACCAGTTCGGCGGCCGCTGCGGGGATATCCTGCTCGGTCAGGATCAGGTTCGAGAGCCACAGGGTCAGGCAGTCGACCACAACGATATCGGATGCGCTCAAGCCAGCCAACGCTACGCTCAAGTCGATCGGCGCCTCTAGGGTGACCCAGGCCTCTCCGCGATCCAGACGGTGTCGGGCGATACGCTCGACCATCTCGTCGTCGAAGGCCTGGGCGGTCGCGATCATCACCAAGCGACCACCGACGAGCGCCGCTTGCGCCTCGGCCTCGCCTTGCGCGCAGGCGCTCTTGCCGGACCGGGCTCCGCCGAGGACGAGGGTGAACGACAAGATACGCTCCGATTGACCGTGTGCGACGCAGCATATAGTGCAGCCCCTGCGACAGGTTCCTCGAAAGAGGATGAAAAGGGAACTCGGGTGTGAAGCCCGGGCTGCCCCCGCAACTGTAAGCGGCGAGCCCGCGTGTCATATGCCACTGGACGTCTTCCTCGGAAGACAACTGGGAAGGCGACGCGCACCGGCATTGACCCGCAAGCCAGGAGACCTGCCCGTCGCAGTCGTCCTTCGTCCGGCCGGGGTGCGCCGAACGATGGGGTTCTTTCCCCCGAGGCGACATCGTCAGGCCGGTCCGAATCCTCGGGCCAGCCTTCGTTGCCGCGCACGGAGGATTTGAAATGCGCCACTATTCCGTCTTGGCCGTACTGGCCGCCACCACCGCCCTCACCCTGCCCCACCTGGCGCTGGCCGCCGACACGATCGACGCGACCAACGAGGTCGACCAGATCGTCGTCACCGCCGGCCGCGCCGCCGACAAGCTGTCGGAAGTACCCGTCAGCATGACCATCATCGACGCCGAGCACCTGCGCTCGCACCAGGCCGTGGTGATCTCCGACCTGCTGTCACGCACCCCAGGCGTCACCGTCACTCGAAACGGCGGTGTCGGCGGCTCGACCCAGGTGCGTATCCGCGGCGCCGAGAGCGACCAGACCGCCGTGCTGATCGACGGCGTCAAGCTCAACGACCCCTCCTCCACCGGCGGCGGCTACGACTTTGCCACCCAGCTGGCCGGCAATCTCAGCCGCATCGAGGTGTTGCGCGGCCCGCAGTCCACCCTGTGGGGCAGCCAGGCGATCGGCGGCGTTGTCAACATGATCACCGAGACGCCCAAGGGGGCGCTCTCGACCTCCGTCGCGCTGGAAGGCGGTTCGCGCGCCACGGCCTATGGCCGTGTCGGGGTCGGGGCCGGCGGCGACTGGGGCGGCTGGCGACTGGCGGCCGGCTCCTACACCACGGCCGGGATCTCCAACTTCAACGAGACCCGCGGCGGCAAGGAGAAGGACGGCTACCACAACGCCTCGATCAGCGGGCGCCTGGATCTGAACGTCACCAGCGACCTGGCCCTGGACGCACGCGCGTCCTACGCCGCCGGTCGCAACGAGTACGACGGCTCCTCGCCTGCTCCGCCCTATGCCTTGGGCGACAGCGCCGAGTACGGCAGGACCAAGGAATTGGTGAGCTATCTGGGCGGCCGGCTGTCCAGCTTCGGCGGCGCGCTGAACAGCCGCCTGGGCTTCAGCTACACCCAGACCGACCGCGACAACTACGATCCCACCTACAGCCCGTCAAAAACCTTCGACGCCAAGGGCACCGACGGGACGCTGCAGTACCAGGGCACCTGGACCATCAACCCGATCTGGCGCGCGGTGGTCGGCGCCGAGACCGAACGCTCGTGGTTCCGCTCCATCTCGCCGCAATACGACACCGTCGCCGACCGTCACGCGACCGGTATGGACAGCGTCTACGGCCAAGTTCAGGCCAAGCCGATCGCCGGCCTGACCCTGACCGGCGGCGTGCGTCACGACGATCACGACACCTTCGGCGGCGCCACCACCTATCAGGCTGGCGCGGCCTATTCCCTCAATGCCGGCGCGACCGTGGTGCGGCTCAACTATGGCGAAGGCTTCAAGGCCCCGTCGCTGTACCAGCTGTTCAGCCCCTACGGCCCCGACGCGATCAACCGGCTGAAGATCATCCAGGTCGCCGACCTGATGCCCGAAGAGGCCAAGAGCTGGGACCTGGCCATAGAGCACACGCTGCTTGAGGGCCGCCTGCGCGGCTCGATCACCTACTTCGACCGCGACACCACCAACCAGATCGACTTCCTGTCCAACTACGACCTGCCGACCTACGGCTACTACGCCAATACCGCCAAGACGCGGGCCAAGGGGGTCGAGCTGGACGGCGCCTACGAGATCAATACGATGGTCACCGTCTCGGCCAACTACACCAATATGGACGCCACCAACCGCTCGCCGGGCGCCAACTACGGCAAGGACCTGGCGCGCCGCGCCGGCGAAACCGGTTCGGGCGACGTGACGGTCAACCTGCCGGGCGGCCTCAACGGCGGGGTGACGATGCAGTATGTCGGCCACAGCTTCGACAACGCCAGCAACAGCCGGCGGCTGAAGAGCTATGTGCTGACCGACGTGCGGCTCGCCTATCCGATCAATGACACTTTCGAGGTCTATGGCCGGGTCGAGAACCTGTTCGATCAGCAATACGAGACGCTTTATCGCTATGGGACCCTGGGGCGCGGCGCCTTCGCCGGCGTGCGAGCCCGGTTCTAGCCATGGCGACGCCGGCGGCCCTGTTGGGTCACGGCGGTCGGCTGGGCGCTGCGCGGACGGCTTTTCCGGCCGCGCCGACGCCCTGGCTGGACCTGTCGACGGGAATAAACCCCTGGCCCTATCCCATGCCGAACCTTGGGCCGGAAGCCTACTCGCGCCTGCCGGATCCGGAGGCCTTGCGGTCCTTGGAGCGCGCAGCGGCCTCGGCGTTCGGCGTAGATGATCCGGCCCGGATCGTGGCGGCGGCCGGCAGCGAGGCTTTGATACGCCTCCTGCCGCGCCTGCTGCCAGCCCGGAAGATCGCCGTCTCTGCCCAGACCTATGGCGGGCACGCCCAGGCATGGCGGTTGGCGGACGCGGACCTGACGGATGAAGCAGACCCGTCGGCTCACCTGCGGGTGCTGGTCAATCCGAACAACCCGGATGGCCGGATCGTGAAGCCCGCGCAGCTTCTCGCCTCGACCGACGGCCCGCTGATCGTCGACGAGGCCTTCGCCGACACTTCCCCCGCTTCGTCTGCGGCGGCGCAGGCCGGTGCGCCTGGCCATGAGCAGCTGATCGTCCTGCGGTCGTTCGGCAAGTTCTATGGTCTGGCCGGCGTGCGGCTGGGTTTCCTCGTTGCCGAGCCTCGTCTCGCCGCGCGCGTCCGCCAGGCGCTGGGCGATTGGCCTGTGTCGGGGCCGGCGCTCACGGTAGGGATGGCGGCCTATGCCGATCCCGCCTGGGCCGCGCAAACCCGGGCTCGCCTCGCTGCGGACGCCGCTCGCCTAGACGCCCTGCTGATCACAGCCCGGTTCGAGATCGTGGGCGGAACCGCGCTGTTCCGACTAGCCCGCGCCGCCGACGCGCCACGCCGTTTCGAGGCCCTGGCCCGCGCTGGAATCCTGACCCGACCCTTTCCCTGGGATGAGACGCTGATCCGCTTTGGCCTGCCTGGCCCGCAAGCCGACTGGCTCCGTCTGGCCCAAGCCCTGGAGACTTTCCGATGAGCGAAGATCTCAACGCCAAGCATGCCGAGGTCATGCGCGCCCTCAAGGCCGAGCGCGAGGCGATGATGGAGACCAAGACCCTCGAAAAGGGCCTGCTACTGGTTCACACCGGCGACGGCAAGGGCAAGTCCTCGGCGGGCTTCGGCATGGTGGCGCGCCACCTCGGCTGGGGCCTCCAGGTCGGGGTCGTCCAGTATATCAAGGGAAAGTGGAAGACCGGCGAGCGCCTGTTCTTCAAGAAGTTTCCCGACCAGGTCCGCTACGAGGTCATGGGCGAGGGCTTCACCTGGGACACCCAGGACCGCGCGCGCGACGTCGCCGCCGCCCAGGCCGCCTGGCTTGTTTCCCAAGAAATGATCGCCGATCCCAAGCTCGACTTCGTGCTGCTGGACGAGATCAACATCGCCCTGCGCTACGACTATCTCGACATCGACGAGGTGGTGGCGGCCTTGAAGGCCCGTCCCAACGACAAGCACGTGTGCCTGACCGGCCGCAACGCCAAACCGCAACTCATCGAGATCGCCGACCTGGTCACCGAGATGACCTTGGTCAAGCATCCGTTCGAGCAGGGCTTCAAGGCCCAGCGCGGGGTCGAGTTTTGACCGGCCTGACCCGAAGAGCCGCCGTCGGCGCCGGCCTGGCCGTCGGGCTGACGGCCAGCGCGCGCGCCCTGCCGCGCGTCGTCTCGCTCAATCCCTGCATCGACGCGGTGCTGGTCAATGTCGCCGACCGAAGCCAGATTCTGGCGCTCAGCCACTATGCCCGCGACGGCCGGCAGTCGACGATCGCCGCAGTCGCCCGAACCTATCCAATGACCTACGAGAGCGCCGAGGAGGTGATCGCCCTGCGGCCCGACGTGGTGTTGACTGCGGCCCACTCCTCGCCCGCCACCCGCGCGGCGCTGAAACGGCTGGGCGTGCGCACCGAGCTCTTCAAGGTGCCCAACAGCTGGGTGGAGAACCAGGCTCAGATCCGCCGGATCGCGCAGGCGGTTGGGCACCCCCAGCGCGGCGAGACGCTGATCGCCCGGGTCGAGGCGGCGATGGCCCTGGGCGCGCCGCGTCCTGGGACCCGGCCGATCACCGCCCTGGTCTTCCAGCCGAACGGCTTCGCCGCAGGCCACGGCACGCTGGTCGACGAGATGATGCGCCGCGCCGGCTTCGTGAACGTCGCCGAGCGCTATGGCCTGAAGAAGTGGGGCAATGTCTCGCTTGAGCGACTGTTCGACGATCCGCCCGAGGTGCTGCTGGCCGGCCAGGCCTCGCCCCACGCCCCGACCTGGGCTGAACGCATTCTGAACCATCCGGCCCTGGCCAGCGTCGGGCCCCACATGAAGCGGGCGGTGTTTGCCGAGCGTCTGCTCTATTGCGGCGGGCCCGTGCTGATCGAGACCGCCGCCGTCCTGGCCACCGCCCGGCGACAGGTTCTCGGAGAGGCGGCATGATAGGCAAACGGCCTCTGCTGATTGGAGGGCTGTGCCTCCTCGTCATCTTGCTGAGCGGGTTATCCCTTATGGCCGGACGGGTCTGGGTGCCGTGGAGCGCCTGGTCCCCCGCCTCGCACGATCCGCGCTGGGCGATCATCTTCGAGCTTCGTGTGCCGCGCACGATCCTGGCCATCGCCGTTGGCGCCGCCTTGGGCCTGTCCGGTGCGGCCATGCAGGGCTATACGCGCAACCCCCTGGCCGATCCTGGGGTCATGGGCGTCTCTTCGGCTGCCGCCCTCGGCGCCGTGATGACCATGTACCTGGCCGCCAGCCTGGCCACGCCTTGGATGCTGTTCGCCGCCGCCATGGCCGGGGCGGGGATCGGTGTGGCGATGACGTTGCTATTGGCCGGTGGGACGGGTGGGACCATCACCTTCATCCTGGCGGGCATGATCCTCAACGCCGTCGCCAGCGCCGGGGTCGCCCTCGCCTTGAGCCTGGCCCCCAGCCCTTGGGCGGCGCAGGAGATCATCAACTGGCTACTGGGGTCGCTGGCCGATCGCAGCACGGACGACGTGTTCATGGCCCTGCCCTTCATCGGGGTCGGCTGCGGGATCATGCTGCTGCTGGGCCGGGCGCTCGATGCCCTGACCCTGGGTGAGACCGGAGCCAGGGCCCTGGGCGTGAACCTGACCCTGGCCCGCGTGTTGCTGGCGATCGGGGTGGGCATGGCGACCGGCGCCAGCGTCGCCGTCACCGGCATGATCGGCTTCGTCGGCCTGATCGTGCCGCACCTGATGCGACCCTTGGTCGGGAATCGACCTGGCGCGCTGCTGGCGCCCAGCGCTGTCGCCGGCGCGGTGCTGGTGCTGGTGGCCGACATCGTGGTGCGCCTGACGCCCTCGGTCGCGGAGGTTCGGCTGGGCGTGGCCATGGCCGCAGTGGGCGGGCCGTTCTTCCTGGCCCTGTTGATCTCGCTGCGCCGGAGGATGGCATGACCGGAATGAGCGAGAGTGACCTGGTCGCCGATAATGTCGCCGTCACCCTGGGCGGTCGATCGATCCTGGCCGGGATCAACGCCCGGTTTCGGCCAGGCGAGGTCACCGCCATTGTCGGTCCCAACGGCGCGGGCAAGTCGACCCTGCTGGCCTGCCTGGCGGGCCTTCGAGCCCCGGACACTGGGCGGGTCACGCTCGGCCACGCGCCGCTCCTCGCCCTGGCTCACCGCGAGCGCGCCCGCCGTATCGGCTTTCTGCCTCAGACGCCGGAGGTGGCCTGGGCCGTGGATGTCGAGACCTTGGTGGGCCTGGGCCGCACCCCGCACAGCGGCGCGCGCGGCCTCACGGAGGCCGACCGTCTCGCCGTGCGGGCCGCCCTCGTTCGGACCCACACGACCGACCTGGCCCGCCGCGACGTCACCACCCTGTCGGGCGGTGAGCGGGCCCGAGCCCTGCTGGCGCGTGTCCTGGCCGGCGAGCCCGCTTGGCTGCTGGCCGACGAACCCCTCGCCGGTCTCGACCCCGGTCACCAGTTGGACGCCGTCGACCTGCTGCGGGGCTTCGCGGCCGAGAGCGGTCATGGCGTGGTCATGACCTTGCACGACCTGGGCGTGGCCTTGCGCCTGGCGGACCGCGTGATCGTGTTGCAGGGCGGGTCCGTGATCGCCGACGCCGCGCCGCTGGCCGCCCTGACGCCGGAGGTGCTGGCTCGGGCCTATGGCGTCGAAGCCGCCGTGGTGGCCGGAACCGCCGGTCCGCTGATCGAACTGATCGGGCGACGGGATGGCTGACGCCCCGCCCTGGCCCTGGGTGGTCGCCCTGGCCCTGGCGCTGGAGGCGGCGCTCGGCTATCCGGCCTGGCTGCTGCGCCTCGCGCCGCATCCGGTGGCCTGGCCGGCTGCCTTGATCGAGATATTGGAGCTAGGCTGGAACCGTCCGGCGTTCGGCGACCAGGGCCGTCGCTTCCTGGGCGTGGCGGTCATGGTCATCGTGGCCGGCCTCGCGATCGGTCTGGGCCTGGTCCTGCACCGCGCGCTCGCCGGGCACTGGCTCGGCCTCCTGGCGATCGCGCTGATCGCCACGGTCGGCCTGGCCCAGCGCAGCCTTCACCAACATGTCGCCGCAGTCCTGACGGCGCTGCGGGCCGACGACATTTCGACCGCCCGCGTGGCCTTGGCGATGATTGTCGGACGCGACACCGAGCGGCTCGGCGCTCACGAGATCGCGGCTGCGGCGCTGGAAAGCCTGGCCGAGAGCTTCAACGACGGCGTCGTCGCGCCGGCCTTCTGGTTGCTGGTCGGCGGTTTGCCAGGCCTTTTCGCCTACAAGGCCGTCAACACCGCCGACAGTCTGATAGGCCACCGCGAACCGCGCTGGCGGATGTTTGGTTGGGCCGCCGCCCGAGCCGACGATGTGATGAACCTGGTCCCGGCCCGCATAGCCGGCCCGCTGATCGCCCTGGCGGCCGGACGCGGCTGGGCGATCATGTTCCGCGACGCCCGGTTACATGCCTCGCCCAACACCGGTTGGCCCGAGGCCGCCATGGCCGGCGGGCTGGCGGTCAGGCTGGGCGGCGAGGCGCGCTACGAAGGTGTGACCAAGCTTGGAGCCGCGCTCGGCGACGGACCCGCTCCGACCACCCTCGACCTCGAGCGCGGCTTGTCATTGTATCGCCGGGCCTGCGTCCTGCTGTGGATGATCCTCCTGATGATCGGCCTGATCGCCAGGCTTGTGCGATGACACCGCCTCACCTGTCCTGGATATCGCCATGACCGCCCTGCCCGTCGTCGTCCCCGTCAACGCCGCGCTCGAGCCGCAGTTGCGCGCTTGCCTGGACGCGAAGGCCAAACCGCCCGGCTCGCTGGGCCGGATCGAGGATCTGGCGGTGCGGATCGGCCTGATCCAGAACCGGCTCGACCCGCGCATCGCCCGCACCGACCTCTATGTGTTTGCCGGCGACCATGGCCTGACCAACGAGGGGGTCTCGGCCTATCCGTCCAGCGTCACCGCCGCCATGGTCGAGCTCTTCCTGTCAGGTCGGTCCAGTGTCAGCGTCTTCGCCAAGGCGACCGGGGTTCGGGTTCGGGTCGTCGACGCCGGGGTCGACGCCGATCTGCCGGAGCATACTGAAATGATCTCCGCCAAGATCCGGCGCGGAAACCGCAATGCGGCGCGCGAGAGCGCCCTGACACAGGACGAGGTCCTCGCCGCCATCGCCAAGGGCGGAGAGATCGCCCGTGCGGCCGCCGAGGACGGGGCGGACGTCATCGCTCTTGGCGAGATGGGCATCGGCAACAGCTCTTCGGCCGCCCTGATCATGCATCGCCTGGCCCCCGCCGCGCTCGACGACTGTGTCGGCCAGGGCACGGGTCATGACGCCGAGGGCATGGCGCGCAAGCGCGCTGGCATCGTTCGCGCCGCCCTGCGCTCCGACGCCAGCGCGCCACTGGCCGTGCTGACGGAATTCGGCGGTTGTGAGATCGCCATGATGGTCGGCGCCGTGCTGGGCGCGGCGGCCGCGCGGCGGGTGGTGCTGATCGACGGCTTCATCAGCACGGCTGCGGCCCTGGCGGCGGTGCGTCTGGTCCCGGCGGCATTGGACTACTGCGTCTTCGCCCATGGTTCGGCCGAGCGCGGCCACCCGTTGATGCTCAGAGCCTTGGGGGTTCAACCGTTGCTGGACCTCGATCTTCGGCTGGGCGAGGGCACCGGCGCGGCCCTGGCGGCTCCGCTGTTGGTCGCCGCCGCAAACCTGCTGACGGAGGTGGCCGACCTGGCCGACGTGCTGGCGGGACCAGGCTGATGCTTCGCCAGATCAAGCTCTTTCTGTGCGCGGTGCAGTTCCTGACCCGTCTGCCCGCGCCGTCCTTCGCAGACTTCCAGGCGGACTGGATCACCCGTTCCGCGCGCTACTTCCCGCTGGTTGGCATCCTGGTCGGGGCCTTGAGCGCAGGGGTGCTGCTGGCGGCTGGGCAGCTGTGGAGTGGCGCCCTGCCCGCCCTGCTGGCCTTGGCGGCCGGCGTGCTGATCACCGGCGGCTTCCACGAGGACGGCCTGGCCGACACCGCCGATGGCCTGGGCGGCGGCCAGACGCCCGAGCGACGCCTGGAAATCATGAAGGACAGCCGGGTTGGAACCTACGGCGTGTTGGCGCTTGGCCTGGCCCTGGCCATCAAGGTCGCGGCCCTGGCGACCTTGCCCCTGACGACCGCCGCCCTGGCCCTTGTCGCCGCCCACGGGGCTGGTCGCACCGCCGCCGTCGCGGCGATGGTAATGCAACGGCATGTCAGCGATCCGTCCAGCGCCAAGTACAAGCCCGCGCCGGAGGGCGTCCGGCCGTCCGAGCTTTTGATCGCGGCCGTGCTAGGCCTGTGGCCCCTGGCTTTTCTGGGCGCCTCCGGACTGGTCGGCGCGGCCGTTGGCGTTAGCCTGGCCGCGCCGCTGGCTTGGGCGGCGAGACGGCTGATCGGCGGCTATACGGGCGACGTGCTGGGCGGCGTCGAACAGGTCTTCGAACTGGGCGTGCTGATGGGCGTATCGGCCATGGCGGTGGCGCGATGAGCCTGCTGGTCTGTCCGCTCAGCCAAGTCGAGACGGCGCGAGGCCTGCACCGGCCGTCTCACCTGATCAGCCTGCTGTCGCCGACCTCGCCTGCGGACCTATGGCCCGCCGACCACGTCGGGCCTCACCTGAAGCTCGCCTTCCACGACATCGCCGCACCGGCGCCCGACCTGGTCGCGCCCGACGCCGCGCTCGTCGATCAACTGCTCGCCTTCGCCGCGACCTGGGACGAGACCCGACCCATGCTCGTTCACTGCTGGGCGGGGGTGAGCCGCTCCACGGCCGCCGCCTTCATCGTCGCCTGCCAGCACGCGCCTGGGCGGTCCGAACATCAGATCGCCCATGCCCTGCGCGCGGCTGCCCCCTATGCCACGCCCAATCCGCTGATGGTCGCTCTGGCGGACGTCGCGCTGGAGCGAGACGGCGCGATGTCCGCCGCCATCGCCAGCATCGGCCGGGGCACCGACACCTTCGAAGGCGTGCTGTTCGAGTTTTCCGACTTGTCATAGCGCGCAAGCACCAGGCCGTCGTCGCCTCGCCTCGCCTCGCCTCACCATCGGCCGTGAAGCGCAGCCTCGACGATCCTGAGTGGCGGGCGCCTTATTGTCTTGGACCCAAGCCTCGCCTCACGCCGCGCGGCCATGCTCCCTCCGGGGATGGTCCAGACCCTGTCTCACAAGGAAGCCCGCCGCGACCCCGTCGCGCGACGAAGCCCACCGCGTGCTGCTTCGCCGCGCTGCCTGGGCCATGGGCGTGGCCACCGAACGCGACCTGCGCGACTATTTCCGCATGGGCCTGGCCGACGCCCAACGGGGCGTTGCGGAGCTGGTCGAGGCCGGTGAGCTGACGCCGGTCCAAGTCGACGGTTTGGACCAGGTCGCCTATCTGGCCCCGAACGCTCAGAGACCGCGCGCCGTCAAGGCCAACGCCCTGCTGTCGCCGTTCGACAACCTGATCTGGTTTCGCGAGCGGGCCGAGCGCCTGTTCAACATCCGCATAAGGCTCGAAATCTACACGCCCGCCCACAAGCGCACCCACGGCTATTATGTGCTGCCGTTCCTGCAGAGCGAGGCGATCACCGCCCGGGTCGATCTGAAGGCCGACCGCAAGGCCGGCATCCTGCGTGTGCTCTCGGCCCACCGAGAGCCCGCCGCCGACGCCCTGACCTCCGCCGTCCCGGCCGTCGAACTGAGATTGATGGCCCGCTGGCTCGGCCTTGCTGGGGTCGCGGTTGCGACCAGCGGCGACCTCGCCCCCAGCCTGGCCTTGGCCCTGGCCGACGAAATCGCCAGCGATTGACTTTGGCCGGCCAGAGCCTATTTATCCCAAACTTCTGGAGCAGGTCTGGCGAATCCGCGCCGCCCGTTCGCCCAAACACGGGCGGCTCTGGACTTCAGACCAGCGTGATATGACAGAATTTTCCGAACTCGGGCTTTCGCCCACGACCCTCCAGGCGGTCGCAGACACCGGCTACACCACGGCCACCCCAATCCAGGCCGCCGCCATTCCAGTGGCCCTGGCCGGTCAGGACGTGCTGGGCATCGCCCAGACCGGCACTGGCAAGACCGCCGCCTTCACCCTTCCCCTGATCGACAAGCTGATGACCGGCCGCGCCAAGGCCCGCATGCCGCGCGCCTTGGTCATCGCCCCGACCCGCGAACTAGCCGACCAGGTCGCCTCCAGCTTCGAGAAGTACGCCAAGGGCACCAAGCTCTCGTGGGCGCTGCTGATCGGCGGCGTGTCGTTCGGCGACCAGGAAAAGAAGCTGGATCGCGGCGTCGACGTGCTGATCGCCACCCCTGGCCGCCTGCTCGACCATTTCGAGCGTGGCAAGCTGCTGATGACCGGCGTGCAGTTCCTGGTCGTCGACGAAGCCGATCGCATGCTGGACATGGGCTTCATTCCGGACATCGAGCGCATCTTCAAGATGACGCCGCCGAAGAAGCAGACCCTGTTCTTCTCGGCGACCATGCCGCCGGAAATCACCCGCCTGACCAAGCAGTTCCTCAAGGATCCCGTGCGGATCGAGGCCACGCGCCCGGCGACGACCAATGTCAACATCACCCAGTTGATGGTCAAGGTGCCCTCCTCCGACCCCAAGGCCAAGCGCCTGGCGCTGCGGGCCCTGATCGAGAACGCCAAGATCGAGACCGGCATCGTGTTCTGCAATCGCAAGACCGAGGTCGATGTCGTCGCCAAGTCGCTGCGCTCGCATGGCTTCGACGCCGCCGCGATCCACGGCGACCTGGACCAGAGCCAGCGCATGAAGACCCTGGCGGCCTTCCGCGACGGCTCGCTGAAGATCCTGGTGGCCTCCGACGTCGCCGCGCGCGGCCTGGACATCCCGGCCGTCAGCCACGTGTTCAATTACGACGTCCCGCATCACGCCGACGACTATGTCCACCGCATCGGCCGCACCGGCCGGGCCGGGCGCTCAGGCGTGACCTACATGCTGGTCACTCCCGCCGACGACAAGGGCTTCGACAAGGTGGTCAAGCTGATCGGCTCGACCCCGGTCGAAGAGAAGCTGGACCTCGACTATTCCGGCGCCGTGACCGTCAAGCGCGAAGGCGACAAGCGCGGCGGCGGTCGCGACCGTGATCGTGCCCCCCGTGGCGGCGAACGGGGTGGCGGCGGTGGTGGCCGTGACCGCGACCGCAACCGCGCGCCCACCGAGCCCTCGGACGTCGCCGCCGCCAATCTGGAAGCCGCCATCACCGGCGTGCCCGCCGCGCCGGTCGCCTCGACCGTGACCAGCGACCCGGTCGTCAAGCGTCCTGCCCGCGTGCGCAAGCCGCGCGGTGGGAAGGCCGAAGCCGCCCCCGCTATCGACGCTGTCGCCGACGCGCCCGCGGTCCAGGCCGAAGCGCCCGTGGCCGTGGCGGCTCCCGCCGCGCCGGACACCGAAACCGGCCGTCGCGATCGCGGCGGTTCGTCGCGCGATCGGGGTCGCCAGCCGCAGGCAGAAGGCGCCGACGACGACCAGCCGCAGGTCGAGGCCGAACGCGCGCCGCGTCCCGATCGGACTGAAGGCGAGCGCTCCGGTCGTGGCCGCGATCGTGGCCGTGGCCGCGATCGCAACCGCGGCGCGGAACGCACCGAGCAGCCCAGCGTCGAGGCCGTCGAACAACCCTCGCCGCGGGTCGAGGCCGAGCGCGCGCCGCGTCCTGAACGCGCGCCCGAACGCCCCGCCGAACGCGTCGAAGGCGACCGTCCCCCCCGCGAACGCGGCCGAGACCGTGGCCGCGATCGTGATCGTCGTCCCGAGCGCGCCGAACAGCCGCGCCCGGAACAGCCCCGTGTCGAAGCCGAACGCGCCCCCGCTCCACGCAGTGAGCCCGACAGGGCTCCCGTTCGTGGCGCGCCGCTGCCGGTGCGCGGCGTCCAGCCGATCCGCGGCCGTGAAGACGACGACGACCGCCGCGTGGTCGGCTTCGGCAACGAAACCCCCGCCTTCCTGATGCGCGCCCCGCCGCGCCTGCCGCCGGCCAGCGACACGGAAGACTAGAGCATCGCGCGGAAAAGTGGCCACCGGTTTTCCGCAAAAGCGATGCGAAAACAAAAGTCTAGAGCAAGCCGTGCGATTCCTATATCGCGCGGCTTGCTCTAGGCCCGGCCCAACCGCCCAAGATCACGCCCGCCGCTCCAGACCGGAGCGGCGGGCTTTTTCGTGTTGGGCGGACGCGCTTGACTAGAGCATTTCCCGACCTGACTGCGTCAGGCCGTGAGCTCTAATCTTTTGTTTTGAGGCATTTTTCTTCACGCGAACCGGAACCACTTCGCTCGAAAAATGCTCTAGCCCGCAAAAGGTCCGCTTTTCGAGCCGCTGCGCGTTTCTGCTTTCGAGCCGTTGTGGACCTTGCGGCGCCGCTGACCTTGACCCTCTGCCCTCTGGGAGAGGGTCCGAGAAAAGCGGGCTCACGGGGATCGCCTGCGCTCCATCCCCATAAAAGGCCTCCCCAAACCTCAATAATTCCAACGCCCTATAAAATAATCAGCGTCACGACCGCTGGCGCACCCACCACGGCCTCATACTGGACCCTGTCTCCGTCGCGGAGGAGGGCGCTTGGTACCGACCCGAAGCGGCGATGGAGGTGGAACCGAGCGGGGCCGTGCAGGGCCACGCGCGAGGCAGGTGTGGGTTGTCGGAGAAATCCGCCGCCCATCAAAACCTCGCCGGGATCTGCGCGGGTCGACGGGGCCGGGAGTCAAACCGGTCTGTTCCAGGATCTGTCGGAGTCGCTGACGGCCCCTTCCGGGCGACTTTGATCCTGCCCGTCCGAGGGGGAACGTCGATCGGGATGAAACAAGCCCTCAATCGCCGTCCCTCGAGACAAACGGTTTCGCGGAGCGGTCGGTCCACGCCGAAACGCAAACTCT